>CAZAOJ010000143.1:0-1506 GCA_964486745.1 uncultured Arcobacteraceae bacterium | reverse complement strand
CAAATTCAAAAAGAGATAGATTTAATCAAAGAGTATAAAATTAGCTTAATAAGTGAAGTCGTTACTGGGCAGATTGATGTTAGATAAAGGAGAGGGCGTATAAATGGCAAGTTATAATTTTTATGAAATAGAAGATGAAATAGCTATAAATGATATGAAATTTGAAAAAGACTTATTTGGGTTTGATAATATTGAATTTAAAAAAGTTAATATTAATTTCAATGGGTATCTGTTTTTAACTTGTCATATTTCTAAGAATTATAAAGATATGATTTTTGTTTTTGAAAATGGGGAATATAAAGAGGCGAATAATTATAAAAAAATTGGTAAATTAGAAATTTTTATTAAGAATAAAATTATATTTGTCAGAGGAAACTATACAGATAGAATAAATTTTGACAGAGCTTTGAAAATTGATGGTATTTCAAAATTTTTATCAAAACCAAAACACATAAGCTTAGATTTATTACGAGTTATTAAAGATTATGAAAAATTTAAATCATTATCAATAAAAGATTTTTCAGCAACAATTAATAAACTTCGTACATCAGGACAAATGAATATAGATGATGAAGACATAACTGATTTCATTAATCGTTCTGATGATGTGACTGCAACAACTATAATATATCCTTTTAATGATGACGAGTATGATATTCACATAGATAAAGAGTGTAAGATACGCTTAAAAGATGGAGATTTTGATGGTTCTTTTGAACAGCAATTAGATATGCTAAATAATTTTTATGATGATTTTATTAGAAAGTATAAAGAATGAATGATTTAGATATAAAAACTATAACATCTATATTTGGAATAATAATAGGCTTAGGTTCTTTCTTTTACTGTAAGAATGAAAAATTTTATTTATTTGTTCAAAGATTATTATTAAAATTTAGAAAACTTGATAAAGCTTTTATTGATATGAAAATTTCTTTATTAGTATCCATTGATGAAGATATTGAAAAAAAACTTGAAAATGTACAAATTGATAATGCCAAGTTAAACCTTATCTCTAAGAATATTAAATTTAACGAAATTGGTAATGTTAGAGAGTTTCATATATCTATATCGGAGACAGAATATAACCAAAAACAAATATTGATTAGTTCTAAATATCCTATTTATAGTGTAGATTATGATAGAGAGTTTGAAAATTTTAGACAAATTCATAATAGTATAAAAAATGTTTTAAATGTTATTTCATCTAATATAGATTTTATTTTATCTTTTGAAAATAAAAATCCTTATGAAAGCTTTTTTATAAAACAGATGCCATCTCAAACAATAGAAGAATTTTCTATTAAATTCAATATAGAAAATGTAAAAATTGAAGCAAAGAAGAATAAAATAATTGCTCGTTCAAATGATATAGACAAATTGATTTATAATATTTCAAAAATATTGACATTCAAAACACCTATAATATCAAAGACATAGGGGACAGAACGATGATTGAATATAAAATATTTTGCGATGAAAGCTGCCATTTACAAAACGATGGAT
>CAZAOJ010000142.1:0-1512 GCA_964486745.1 uncultured Arcobacteraceae bacterium | reverse complement strand
ATTATTTCAAAAACAGACTTATTAACACATAAATAGGTTACTCAAACCAAAAGAAAGAGAGATACACTCACATGCAAGCATGGGAATGAGTAGAAATTTTATCTATTTTATTAAATCTCACAAAGAGATTTATCTCTAGAGTTCAACATAGTCTTTGTCTCACTCAAAAACTCATCAACCTCTATAGCACACTCACGACCCTCATGAATTGCCCATACTACAAGTGATTGTCCTCTTCGACTATCTCCTGCGCTATAAATGCCATCAACAGAAGTTTTAAAACCTGTCGTTTTAATGTTACTTCTCTCATCAGTTTCTAGTGACGCCTCTTTAATAACGTCCTCTTGCAGTGGTCCTAAGAATCCCATAGCTAGAAGAACTAGGTCTGCTTTGAGTACGAACTCACTTCCTTCTATCTCAGTGAATCCTCTACCTTCCCACTTGATTTTTGCACAGTTGATTCCAGTAACGTTACCGTTCTCATCTACTATAAATGATTTTGAAAGTACGTCAAAATCCATTGTACAGCCTTCAGCTTGTGAAGTTGACATCTTGAAGACTCTTGGGTAGGTTGGCCATGGCATATCGGCAGTTCTCTCTAGTGGAGCTTTTGGCATAAGTTCTATCTGTGTTACACTCTTCGCTCCTTGACGGATAGAGTTACCAACACAATCCATAGCAGTATCACCACCACCGATAACCACAACATGCTTATCAGTCGCTAAAATCGACTCTTCATCTGAAAAAGTTTCACCCTCAACTCTGCTGTTACTTTGAGATAAGAACTCCATAGCAAAATGAATGTTATTTGCATCGCGGTTATCTATCGGTAGGTCTCTTGGATTACCTGCACCCGTTGTGATAATAACTGCATCACTAGCAGCTTGAAGCTCACTCATAGGGATATCTACACCGATGTTTGCATCAGTTATAAACTTCACACCCTCTTGAGCCATCAAGTCAACTCTTCTTTGCACCACATCTTTTTTATCTAGTTTAAAGTTAGGTATTCCGTATCTTACAAGTCCACCGATTCTTCTCTCTTTTTCATAAACGGTTACATTGTGTCCAGCTTTATTTAACTGATTTGCCGCAGCAAGACCAGCAGGCCCACTCCCTATAATCGCAACATTCTTTCCACTTTGGCGTTTAGGAATCTGAGGCTTCATCCAACCTTTTGCATAGGCTTTTTCGATGATAGAGTACTCTATATTTTTAATCCCTACAGCGGTCTCATGCATACCTAAGACGCAGGCAGTCTCACAAGTGGCAGGACAAACTCGACCAGTAAACTCTGGAAAGTTGTTTGTACTCATAAGAGTTCTAAAAGCGTCCTCCCATCTTCCACGGTAAACTTGGTCATTAAACTGAGGAATAAGATTTCCAATAGGACAACCGTAGTTAGAGTGACAAAAAGGAACACCACAATCCATACATCTAGCACCCTGCTCTTCCATATCTTTTTTAGAAAGTGGAGTTGTAAACTCGTTGTAGTGTTTTACTCTATTTTCC
>CAZAOJ010000141.1:0-1516 GCA_964486745.1 uncultured Arcobacteraceae bacterium | reverse complement strand
TGATTATCTCTTTGTCTTCGCCATTTTCTTGGGGAATTTTATCCTCTTCTATCTCTTCTAAGCCAAAATCTATCAACTCCAACTCCAACTCTTCCAAATCTAAATCATCACTCTTGTCAAACTCAAATACTGCTTTTCTTGAGAACATAAAATCGAGTGATCCACTAGTGAGTAATTCACCACTGTTTCTAACCAAGGTTGCTTTTACATTGGCTACTGTTCTAGTTGGATTGTCAGTTGCACACTCAATATACATCAAAGTACCATAAGGACCTTTTGCTTCATATGCTATCTCTTTAATATCAGCCGCATCTTTACCTGTAGCTCTTTTTATGGCTGCTTCAATATTGTCTTTTGGCATATTTTGAGCTTTGGCATTCAAAATAGCTGTTCTTAGCTTTGGATTCATATCCGGATCCGGTCCACCCTCTTTGGCTGCCATAGTTATAATTTTGCCAAGTTTTGGAAATACTCTTGACATAGTACCCCATCTCTTCATCTTCGCTGCTTTTCTATACTCAAACGCTCTACCCATATTAATCCTTTACAGAGTATATTCATATTGTCATAATATGATAAATATTGTGCAATTATACCTATATTGACTTACTAATTGATGTTACGCAGATATGATTTTTAATGCTCAAAGCTATAGATTAAAAGTTTAAAGCCTTATGTTTTTTTGGTTTTAGTTATACTTGTCTGCAATGAATATATAGTACTCTTTTAACTTTTTATATTTTATATTGTAACCTCTTAACTTTCTTAGTCTTATTATACATTCTATTTAAAATTACCTCTAATTTTTATTGTGTGTTTTTTAATATATAAATTTGTTCTTTTATAAATTTTTTGTATTTTGCTGTTCCATTATTATTACTTTTAAATCTTAAATAGTCATATTCTTCCACTATGACATCTCCATATTTTGACATTATAAATATAATATCATCTTGGGGCATTACTCCTTCATTATTGTAACTTAATAAAATATATTTATAGTTTTTAGATTGACAAATAGTCTCTAAATCTCTTAAAGCCGTTTCTTTATTACAAAAAGTTGATTTTTGATTTTGATAATCTCTCATACCTGAAATACCTTTAATAGTAGGATTGTCATATTTGGCAATAGTTTCGAGCAAATGATAATTTGGAGCATATTGTCTGTGATTGTATGGTGGATCAAGATAGATAATATCATACTTAAATTTATCAAGCAACTCTAAACCTGATTAAATACAAAATGTTTATTCTTACTTTGAATTATCGAAATAGGTTTTAACTCAAATGGTTTTAAAGCTCTTTTATCCCAATCTTTTTTAAATGCTCCATATACTCCTAAAATATTTGAAAAAAACCAATTGTTTCAATCAATGTAGCTAATAAAATATAATATTTATTTTCATCAATACTTTAGCCAAAAAGTAGGCTAAAGCAAAGTTGTAGTATCTTTAAATTGCAATGAAAAAAAACTACAAGAAATAATAACCAAACTAACAGCAATTTTAGATAAAAA
>CAZAOJ010000140.1:0-1541 GCA_964486745.1 uncultured Arcobacteraceae bacterium | reverse complement strand
TTAACATAAATCTTGAAAGTATTCTTAATGTTTTGTAGGGTGATTAGTTACAGTTAATTAAACAATATTAATAGGTTATAGTAAAATATAGTTTACAATCCATAATCAATCATCTCCATATCATCCTCAATATTAAGATATTTCATAGTAGTATCTATTTCTGTATGATTTAAAAATCTCTTTGCATGAACTATACCAAACTTTTTATAAACATTTGTTGCAGCTGTTCTTCTCATAGTATAAACTGTTACTCTATAAGCATTATCGTATGTTCCTATATTTTGATTAAAATATTTATCAAATATTGTTCTAAAATGTTCTGCATAACCTTGATATCTTGTATGTCTATTTTTTAGATTTTTTCTTTCTTCATCCGTAGTAGCTCTTTTATATAATTGAATCGGAAAAAAGATATAATTATCATGTACTAATTCGTACTTTTCAATCCAATTATTAAACATATTTAATAATTCTTGACTAACTCTTGCATCATAAGGTTTTCCTTGTTTCATTGCTCTTATATGTACAGTTTGATTTTTAAAATTAATATGTTTTACTTGTATAGTCATTACGGCACTTGGTCTTGCTCCTGTATGATAACATGCTTTTAAAAATAATAGTAATCTAGGTTTTACAATAAACTCATCTAAATTCCAAAGTTTTTCAAGCTCATTATCTGATAATACACGACCAGCTTCATTTTTATCAGTTTTGATAATTTCACCCACTATTACAGGATTTTTATCTATATATCCCTCTTTAATAGCCCAATTAAACAATGCTCTAAGGCTACTTATAAGTTTTTTTACTGTTCTAGGGTTAAGTGGATTTGCATTTGCTTTTGGTTTTTGTTGAGCACCTCTTAATGCTGGTGTTTTTTTTAATTCTTCGCTAAGTTCTTTAATATCACTAGTTTTAATCTTTGATATTTTTATTTTTCCTAATTTAGGCTTTATATATCGATTAAATCCTGATTCTATCATTTTGGTGGTTTTTGCTGTTTTTGTTGGAAAATAAATTTTAGCTATGTCTTCAAGTCTTAAATTATTATTCATTAACTTTCTTGCTAAAAGAGAATTATCTTTTTCTATCTCTGCTCTTTCTTTTGCCAACTGCATTTTTTTATCATTTAGGATTTTTAATGCATCATCTTTATTTGTAGCATCACATTTAACTTTTTTTGGTACATTATCAAGGTCTCTATACATAATATAATATGCAATAGTTTTTTTATCTGTATCTGAATCTTTATAATATTCATAAATACTATTATACTTTTTACCTCGTATTTTTCTAAATCCCATTTTGCTCTCTTTTTAACTTTATTATTGCTATAAAATTTTACTACATTATTTTACTACATTTTGTAGTAAAATAGCATAAAATTGGAAAATATCACAAAATAGTAAAAAAGTAAAAATGCTACTAAAGCCTATATATAAGGTAGTTTGTAAAGGTTTAAGGAAGATATTAAAAGTATAGGGCATTGTCTTTGGTGGACTTATTGGATTAGTTAGTTCGCTTATCATATAGAGGTTGGT
>CAZAOJ010000139.1:0-1542 GCA_964486745.1 uncultured Arcobacteraceae bacterium | reverse complement strand
AAAAAACTGCCCATCATCTTTACATGGATTATCAAACCAAAGATATCTAAATGATACATTAAAAATATTTTCAGGAATTTTATTCATCTTCATAATTAGCTCCTTGTATTTTTTATATACAAAGGAAAATCAATTTTATAACATAATTTTGTCAAAATTAGTAGAAATTTTATTTATATTACTTTTTTACACATGCTTATAATATAACTATTTATAAATCATTATTGCTACGGCATAAGCAGCGTCTATATCAGAATTATCTATAACCTGTTTAGTTTTCTTTTTCATTTTTAATGATTTACTATGAGTTTCTTTTTGAATTTCCTCAAGAAATTTTTCTTTGATTCTTGTCTCAATTTTTTTTGTTGCATAACCACTTGTAAAATGTCTATCAATATAGAAAGTAACAACTCCAAACTCTATAGTTGAATCTTTTTTTAGAATTGCATAAATTCTATCTAAATCTTCTTGAATATGTTTTTTTTGATATATTCCATTTTTAACTTCAATGATACCTCTAGGCGTTCCTTTAGCCCACCAAAATAAAATATCACTTCGCCCATTTGCTCGTGCTTTAGTTTCTATTTTTCCTTTAATCTTAGCATCCGCTTCTTTTAATGTAGAATGAATATTATCTTCTAATGTTATAAACTTTGCTGGATTTTTAATACTCCACAATTCTTTTGCAATATTTACCGTTAAAAAATACTCCGGAGCTTTCCATAACCAATCAGTCCCTCCACTCCATTTTAAATATTCTTTAAAAGAGTTGTTTATCCCTATTATACAAGCATCAAGAATTTCATTTTTTGTAATTTTTGCCATTATTAGTATCCTCTATTCTAATTCTAATTTTAATAACTATATCATAATCCAAATTAAAGATTGTCTTTCCACCAATCCTTGTCAACGGCGGAGTTGAATTCTGCAGTTTTTCACAAGAAATATTATGAATTGTAACCTTAATACAACTCTATTTCCTAAGTGTGAGTTTAAAAAAGATTCTATCACTTTTTTATTATTTGGTTAAATCGTAAATCTATTTGCTGTAATAACTCCATTTTTATCTTGCATCTAAATACTCCATCATTACAACTCATTTGAAATTATTATTAATGAATTATTTTGATATTTTGTATTGTCCAACTCGAATCCAAGAAGCATATATTTCTCTACTTTTTGAGAAATATTTTCAGTCCATTCAATAACTAACTCATCAATCTTATTTTTTTATATATCTGTAAAAAGTAGATACAATTTTATAGCGATTGATACTTCTTCAGCAAATTATCTATTGCATGGATTTTGTTGGTGCATTTATCATGTAAAACATCAGTAAAATCTTGCACTATATTTGTAGGCAATAAATTTTGAACCGTTTTACTTCTCCAACATCAATTATATTGATAAGAATATAGTAGTATATAACTATATTTCGATAGCTTTATGTCTGGATTTTGAAAAAAGTATTTTGTAGTATTAAGAAGAAAATATCAAAGAGGCTAAAAAAGCCCTTTGACTATTTGTATCTGTAAGTGATAC
>CAZAOJ010000138.1:0-1563 GCA_964486745.1 uncultured Arcobacteraceae bacterium | reverse complement strand
TTCCAAATGCTCTTGCATGGTCTTTTGGACTTGCTAATATTGCTGAACCACTTAAATTATCATAAGCTTTGTTTAGATCAAAAGTAATTGCTCCATTTCCTTTTTCGGCATCTGCATGGGTAGCTGTATGACAAAATATACAAGCTAAACCTTCTGTTTGTACATCGCTTGGCTCTACACTTGTTATTGGATTATTTTTACCCATTGCTACTTCTATAGGGTTGTGGCAACTATCACAAAATCTTGAAAGCTCTCTTCCATGGTGTCGTTTTTTTAAGTTTACATTTACTTCAATTGAATTTTCATAAATTAAATCTCGCCCACTTATACTATGTAAAGATGGCACCCACTCTTCAAACTCTTTTTTGTGACATTTTACACACTCACTAGAACTTGGTATTGCTTTTGGATTTCCCATTTTACCATCGGCAGTTTTTAGCTCTCCTGGAAAATATGGATTTTCTTCTCCCCAAGGAGTTGAATAAAAGTCTATATCTTTTATATCTACACCTTTGTACTCTTTTTTGGGCACTAGTACAAAACTAGCACCAGCACCCAGAATACAGGCTATAGATGTAGCTATAATTAGTTTTTTGTATTTAAATATTTTTTTCATTTGTTGTCCTTTGATGGCATTAGTAAAATATGGAAGAAAAATAAACCTATAAGAAGTATAGAACTTCTTAGATGAATCATAGAGATAAAGTCGTAAGTTTCAAATTGATAATAAATAGGTGTAAAAAAATAGCTAATATAAGGTATAAAGTGTAAAAATCCACTAATAAGTGTAATTGAAAAAATAGCCAATAATATATAAGCAACTTTTTTAAATATCTTATTTTGAATTTTTATATTGTTTTGTTTGATATGTTTGATGATATTAAATATAAAATATAAAGCAAAACCAACGCCCAACCATAGGTGAAAGTGCATTATGTATTCACCTGCTCCCCAGTTATAAGGAGCAAGTAAATAATACACAAAACCACTAATTGCTAAAATGGCAGTAGTGCTTAAAGTAGTTTGTGCAAAATATTTCATTAAATATTTGGCTTTAAGTGAAGTTTTTTAGCTGCTTTTGCTATTAAAGCACTTAGTTTATCAGCCATATCTTGAGCTTGACCTGCATACGCATCTGCATCTTCTGGTTGAAACTTTTTACCAGCTTGTTCATCCATATAAATATCATCAACAAAAGATACTAAATCAAAAAATGCCAGTTTAATTCTATCATCAAGTTTTTTATCTACTTTAGCAAGTTCTGGAGATATTGCAGTCATATATGCTACTTTTAATCCACCACTAATACCTTTGATATCAAAGATTCTAGAAAGTGCAATAAATGCTTCAGATTCACCTAAAATTTTACCATTTTTCCAATCTTCAAAATAATCACCCATAGTAGGTACCATAGTAAGTTCTGCTGTAAAAACATCTGTTAATGTTAAATTTAAGTTTGATACATCATTTAATAAATCATCTACATTTTTATCAAAGTTTGTAGCTACACAACTTAACCATTTGGCATCAGGCATTGTTTCACCTTTACTTATAACTCCATCA
>CAZAOJ010000137.1:0-1567 GCA_964486745.1 uncultured Arcobacteraceae bacterium | reverse complement strand
TCTAACCGTTTCACAAGAGCGTGCAATTGGTAAGCTAGATGATTTTTTACAAGACAAAGATCAAAAAATATTTCTACTTAAAGGTTATGGTGGCACAGGTAAGACCTTTTTGACAAAAGGATTGACTGATTATTTGGAAAATAGTAAAATTAACTTTATTTTAGCAGCTCCTACAGGAAAAGCAGCAAAAGTTATACAAAATAAAACCAATCAATCTGCATGTACTATTCATAAGGCAATTTATCATTTTAAAGATTTAATAGATGATTTAAAAGGTAAAGATGTGGAAACATATAAATTCTATTTTAATGTTGATGAAAACTCTGTACAACCATCAAATACCATCTTTATTATAGATGAATCATCTATGATTAGTGATAACTATTCTAAAAATGAATTTTTTAATTTTGGTTCTGGAAAGCTTCTATCAGATTTGCTTAAATTTACAAATATTACTGATGATAAATACAATAATAAAATCATTTTTATAGGAGATATGGCACAGTTACCACCAGTAGGAATGAATAGGTCTCCAGCATTAGATCCTGATTATTTTAAAGAAAAACTAGATTTTACTGTAGATTCTTATGAATTAACAGATGTAGTTAGGCAACAGCAAGAGAGTGGTATTTTAATCAATTCCTTAAAATTAAGAGAAAAGATACAATCTAAAGCTTGGCAAAGTGGAACAACATATGAAATAGATTGTAATTATAGTGATATGTCTTCCATAAGTGAAGAAAATTTGATTGATAAATATTTGGAGTCTTACTATAAACAAAATGATGATAATGCTGTAATTATTGCACATAACAATCAAACTGTAGATGATTATAATAGGATGGTTAGAAAAAAGATATTTCCTACTAATCGTTATGCAACCATAGATGATAAAGTTATGGCAATAGAAAACTTTCGAGATCCAAATTATTCTATCTTTAATGGTGATTATGGCAGAATCTTAAGTATAAAGGATGAGTTTATTCAAAGAGATATAAAACTTACAACTACTATTGATGATGAAAAAATTACAACAACTATTCCATTGCGATTTAAAAAAATGGAGATAGAATTTTCAGATACTAATAAATCATTTACAATCGAAACTATTATATTTGAAAATAGTTTAGATAGAGATCTTGTTTATGATAATACAGGCTTTGGTGCAGATATTAAAAAATATGCATTAAGTAACAATGATATTGGCAAAATTGAAAGACTTGCTTTATATTTAGATGTTCTAAGACGAGCTAAAAAAATTGGTATAAAATCAAACACAAAAGACTTTAAAAAGTTTATAGCAGAAGATATTTACTTTAATTCTTTAAAAATTAAGTTTGGATATGCTATTACTTGTCATAAGGCTCAAGGGAGTGAGTGGAAGAATGTATTTTTAAATACAAAAGCTCATAATAAATTTACAAAAGATTATCTTAGATGGCTATATACTGCAATAACACGATCATCAGAAAAACTATTTATAATAGACAATAAATAGGATGAGAGTGTTTACTTTATCAACTCACACATATCTATCTTTAAAACTTTTGCAATTTTGTATAACTGC
>CAZAOJ010000136.1:0-1571 GCA_964486745.1 uncultured Arcobacteraceae bacterium | reverse complement strand
TTTTAGATTTAATATATATATGTTCTTCTTGTTCAATTACATTATTTAAAAAATCTCTAGTTTTTCCTATCACTTTTTATTACCTTGTTCATCTCATCTATAGAATATCCATAATCATTTTTTAACATATTCATAACCATATTAAACTCTTCATAAATTCCTTTTAATAATTGATTTGATTTGTCTTCTTTGTTTAATAATAAATATAAATTGTCTTCTAAATCATAATTACTTTTTTTCCACAATACTGATGTTGTAGTTTGTGCATGTCCATCTTTTAAACCTATTGATTTGATTTTTTCATTTATAACTGAAATATCTATATCACTTTTTTTTGCAATTGCCCAATACAAAGAGTTCATATCGTTTTGTTCAAATCTTAACCAATAAATAATATCCCAATCATCTTCTTTATAAATTTGAATATTAACCTTATACCTTTTATTTATATCATTCAGTTTACCATCTATTTTAACTTTCCAACCATCTTGTAAATTGTTTTCTAGATACGATATTAAGGTATGTGTGAAAAATTCTTTTTTCAATTTATCTTTTGTACTTTTCCAATCATTATTAATATCATTTAAAATTGAGATATACTCTTTTTGTTTAGTTTGATTTAGATTTTTTATATAATCCATAAGTGTCATTACTTTTCCTTTATATTGATTTGTGATTTTTTTAACTATTGTTTTATAGTTTTCAAGTGCTTCATTTAAATTTGTAATATTTCTAACTTCCTCTTGACATTCATCTATCCATTTCAAAATATGTTTATTAAAAGAAATTCTTGTATAATTTTCTTCTTGCATATCTTGTTTATCGGCTCTTCCTTTGAGACTAATTGTTGATACTTCTTTACCATTTTTTGTAAGATAAAAGATTCTAACATTTTTTTCAGATATATTATTATTTTTTGCTTTTGTTTTTAAATCTTCATAATAATCAAATAATTGATGAGATGAATCATGATGATTTACTTTCATTTCAATTCCAATATAGTAATTTGAGCTTTTTATAGTAAAATCAATTCTTTTATTTTCTGATGTTGATTCTTCTGCTTGGACTTCATAAACTTCACCAAAATCATCTAATTTTAAAACTATTTTTATAAACTTTTGTAAAAATAAATCTTCTTGATAATGCAATCCCTCTGGATTAATTAATGAATATATTATATTTGAGTGCATACCAACTTCATGAGTTGCCTTTCTAACTACATTTACCATATTGTAGTCATTTAAGCCTCTTCGTTTTTGTTTGTTTTGCTCTTCTTTAAACTCTTTTATTTGTTCAAAAAACTCTTTGTAATTTTCTTCTTCCATTTTTATAATCCCTTTGTATTTTTTAATTTTATTGTTTTTACAAATACTTCATAAGCCTTTAATGTATCATAATCACTACTATGTGCCTTACTGTTACTAAATTCAATGCCATAAGCCTTACAAGCTTCACTAAGTTTTGGATTTTTATATCCATTACCTTTTTTAATACCTACAAATTTAGCATTATTTTTCATAGTACAGTATGTAACATATTCATTATTATTTATTTTTTCAATTATTTCATTT
>CAZAOJ010000135.1:0-1571 GCA_964486745.1 uncultured Arcobacteraceae bacterium | reverse complement strand
TCATTTGAGTGTTAAAACCCTCTTTTTCAAGCATACCTAAGTCAAAAGGAGCATTATGAATGATTATATAGTTCTCATTTATATTTAGTTCTTGAAGTCTTTTGTATGAAGCACTATCTCTACATGTAGACTTGCCTTCTAGCAAATCAGGAGTGATTCCATGAACTTCCATTGCTCCAAAACTTATGGGGATATCTGAAGTAAAAAATTCATTATAAACTTCTATCTCTTTTTCACCTAAAACGATGTAACCAAGTTGTATAACTCTATCTGTTTCGCCTGTACCTGTTGTTTCCGTGTCTAGTATTATGTATCTTTTTGCCAATTGTTTTCCTTATTTACCTAAAAAAGCATCTTTCATGTAATTCATATGTGCATGCATATATTCTGGGTTCAGTATTATCGTTACTGTTTCTGTATTTATTTTATAGTTACAAAATTGTATAAATTTAAGTTGTGTAGTGATGCCATTATACTCAAAATTTTTAACAGCTAAGGGCTCGTTTAATTCCTCTAAAAGCCATTGAATATCATTAATAGAATCCTTAGCTGAGTGAAGGTTTAGTAGTTTGTAGAATGTGGTAAATTTTATTTCCATCTCCATATCATCATATGTGATATAAGTGTTGTAAACTGCACGAGCAAGTTTAAGAGCTTTCTCACTTAGTGGTTCTGCTAGTAACTTTCTTTTCACTATCTCTTTTTTATTCATTGTGGATATGATATAAGTAAAAGCATTAAAAGTTCATAAAACCTTTTAATTATGCTACACTTTTAAAAAAATTAGGATTATATTTGTATAAAATTTTTACTTTACTTTTCTTTATTCCCCTCTCGTTATTTGGCTTAATTATAGAACAAACACCCATAAAATTTGGACAAGAGAGAATAAATCTTACAAAGCAGTATATAAAAATTCATTACAATTTAGATGTGAAAGATATAAAAATAGTTCCTAAAATAATAGTACTACATCATACAGCTATCAACTCTTATGAGAAATCACTTGGACGATTTACTTCTCAAACTTTGCCAACAGATAGACCAGAGATAGCTTCTGCTGGTGCAGTTAATGTTTCAGCTCATTTTATGGTTGAAAAAGATGGCACAATTCATCAGCTTATGCCACTTAACTTTATGGCTAGACATGTGATAGGTTTAAATTACAATGCTATAGGGATTGAAAATGTTGGTGGAGAAAACTCTGCTGATAATCTAACTCTAGCGCAAGAGAAAGCAGATATATTTCTTATAAAATATCTTAAAAAAAAGTTTCCTAGTATAGAATATGTTATAGGTCATTATGAGTATAGATGTTTTGAGGGGAAGAAACTTTGGCTAGAACTTGACCCAAACTATAGAACAAAAAAAGATGATCCATCTGTTAGATTTATGAATAATATTCGAAAAAGTATATCAGGTTTTAAATCATCCCCATGTTCTAAAACCTCAAATGATTAATAACCCTTTAGTTTATCTTTTTACTTTAGCTTTGATAGCTACAATTTTTACACTATTAGAGTTAAAAACAAAGGCAAAGTTTTTTAAGTTTGTTCCAGCAGTTGTGTTTA
>CAZAOJ010000134.1:0-1673 GCA_964486745.1 uncultured Arcobacteraceae bacterium | reverse complement strand
CTAGGCGGGTTTAATTTCCATTGGGCATGGGCATCTGGCACAGCGGCTGGCAAAGAAATAGTCTCCAAAAAATAGACAGTTGCTAAGAAAAAATCGACTATAATTTTGAACAGTTCGATCCCCATCTAAATTTTATAAAAATCACTTTATCTTATCTGATGAACTTAAAAGGTTTGAGAAATTATAAGCTATAAATCTCTGTACCCAACATACAACATAAATGGGAATCTTTTCTGAGGCAGGCTGTGTTGAATAAGATAGTATTTATATTCAGAAAAACACATAAATCTTTTAATATTCTATACTTATTTGTTTATAGTTTATATTTACCTATGTAATATAGTCTATTACATAGGTAAAGAATCACAAAGTGCTTTGTATGTACCTAATAATCGATACTCCATGTATTGCAATCGTTGATATGGCTTTATCAGTATACCATAAAAGACTTATATTGTTACAAAATAAACAGCTTGCATTTTTTCTGCTAAAAGCTACTATTTATTTCCAAATTTTGACTTATGAACTATTTAAGTATATCAATTGTTAAATATCTAAATTGTAATGAGATATTTATCTGTAAACGGCAAGCGATTAGGTTAATACAAAAGAAATATAAAAGCATCATACAGGCAATAAAATGTCTAAGGGTTTTAATTAAAAAAAGGCGCCAAGGAGAGCGGGGTTGTGTTTAAAATTATTATCAGTTTAACAAAACACCAACCCTACCTTTGTTGTGCTGTTACCACAAAGTAATAATATCCGCTTTTACAATATTACAAAAGGAAATCTATGTTCAAATTAATTACCTTAAGTTTATTAATAACGCTGTCTGCTAGTGTATGTTATGCAGAAGCTTTTAGTATGGAAGATTATTTAAAAAAAACTGGTAAAAATAACAAAGACTTCAAATCTAAAGATGTTACTTTAGATTTGAAGCCAGATTTTAAAGGAGCTGTTAAAAAAAAATATCAAGTTATTACAGGTTTGCAATCTAATATAAATAATAAGCGTCGAGAAATACAAAGCTTGCAAAATAAGAAAAAAAAGTTGGCAACTTCGATAAAAAAAAACCAGTATTATTTTGATAACTATAAAATATCAGAAGATCAGTATTATAGACAAAATCAAAACAATGCCACCGATTATAGTAAATCAAACTGGAAAAAATATAATGCGTTAAGAAAGAAGTATGAAAAGAAAATTAATTCAGTTAAAACCAATATGGCGATGATAGATAAGAAAATATCTAAAATCAATCTAGATATTAGACAAGCTATTTACAAGAAAAACATTCAAGAACAAAAGATCGTTGTATATGAAAACAAATTAAAAAGGCAAAGCATAAAAGAGATTGGAGAACAATCAGCAAAATTAACACAAAAAAAACCAGTCATGTATAGAAATGATAATCATAGCAAATCTAATATAAAAGATAGACTTTATACCCTTAAATCTTTACACGATGACGGATTGATTGATGATAATGAATATGCAAATAAGAAAAAAGATATTTTGGAAAGCATGTAACAAAATTATAACATATAAGGACATATTGTGTGAGCCTTAGCAAACCACAATTTATCCTATTGTTATACACAAAATGCATAAGTCTTACTACAGTGGCGCAACAATCCTATGTAAACTTTATAAAGTGAATAACTGTTTTAAAC
>CAZAOJ010000133.1:0-1711 GCA_964486745.1 uncultured Arcobacteraceae bacterium | reverse complement strand
GTGTTCAGCCCGCGCCCCCGTTGCCTCGGTAAGCGAAGCGTCCGAGGCAACGACCTAAGTAAGCTATAAATTAGCCGTAGGGTAATTTATTGGCTTCTCTGATTTGTTAAGTTTTTTCTTTTTTCATTATATTGTTGTTGTTGAGTGGTAGCAACATTTTTTAAATTTAAAGGCTGTCTAAAAACAGGATGTATTTCCCATTGTACTCCTTGATCAATATTTGTTCTAGATTTTAATAATGTAGGTTCTTTATCAAATGATATATGATCGTATGTTCCATCTGGGTGATCTTTTCGTCCCGTTATAAATCCTATTTGGTATAAAAAATGAGCAACATCTTTTGCTGTTGGGCTACCTAGTACACCTTCAATTTTTAAATTTGTTCCTTCTATAATTCTATTTTTTATTGTTTTTAAAAGATTAGCTGTTGAATATCTTTCATCTTGATTAGCAAATGCTGACAATATTTCCTCAATATTAGAACATTGTGATTTGAATTCTGCAATAGTATCATCAATTCTTTTTCTTCCAAATTCCTCAATAATCTGATCAATATCTTCAAAATATATTTTATTATGATCTTTTTTCTTTGCTACTTTTGATGATTCTTTACTTAGTTCTATAAGCCATCTTGGTCTATGTCTCGATAAGGTTGAAAGAACAATTTTTGCAGGTCTTTCTCTATTTATCCCCCAAGGCATTGGATCTTCAAAAATTAATTGTAAAAGTTGCTCTTTTTTTCTATCCATTTTTTTAGATAATTGTTTTTCTGAATCTTCCCATATTTCTTTTCTTTTTAAATAACCTTCAACTCTTTTCGCTATTAATTCTTGAAGTTTTTCGTCTGACCAATTTAAATCATGTATATATTGTTCAATATGAGATAATGCTTCATATTCTCTTTTTATAATTTTCCATACATTTGGTCTTATTGAAAGTCTAAAACGAATTTCTGGTATTGTATTAGATATTTGTCGACATGCTGTAAAAAAACTAGCAACTTTAATCTTGTTTTTTTCAGTATTTGTAAAATTTTGATCTATATCATCAATTATTAACCATGTATTTGTTTTATCATGGAGCCATCTTTCTATTGTTTTTTCTGAGTTTATAGTACCATTTTTATGTATTTCTAAAGGTTGGTTCTTTATTCTTATTATTATAGAAGATAAAAATGATTTTTCTTTGAATCCGTTATTTTCAGCCTCTTCTACAAGGCTCATAGCATCATCAGTATAAGCAAAGCCTATCTTTGAGCCTATTTCATTTGCAATTAAATTTAAAATACTTTTTTTCCATGTTCTTGTCCAAATATCCGATTCAACAGATTCTAAAATTGGAGAAATTGAAACTGCTGTTGTGTTAATAATCAAATCTTGTGTTAATTTTTGTAATTTATTTTTTGTTATTCTTAATAATGCAGATTTACCTTCTCCTTTAAATGCTCGTACAACTTGTATACTATTGTCATTATCTAAAAATCCATCTAATATTTCAGGTTCAAGTGCATAAGAAAAAAATATTTCTTCTCTTTCCTCTTCTGCTGCATCATTACCAAATAAATTTTTATCTGAGTAATCGATCTCTATATTTTTCCAAGAATTAATACTATTCATTTTATAACCTCATTCATTATTGTATTTTTTTCGTAAACTTAACGACTGAAGATAGCCAATAAGTTGCCCTTGGTAACTTATTGGCTACTCTGTTT
>CAZAOJ010000132.1:0-1719 GCA_964486745.1 uncultured Arcobacteraceae bacterium | reverse complement strand
TCGATCGTATCTTATGTATTTGCCAATTTTACTAAAGGGTAAACTACTAGGATTAGATTCCATTCTCATTTTACTTTGAGTACTTTTACTAAACCCATATTCTTCGGCTAACTCTGATGGATTTAACCACCGTTTTGCTAATTTTGTATTATTAACTTCTTCTAAATTTATTGACATACTTCAGTCCTTATTTAAATTTAGAAATTGCAATTTCTATCATTTCGGAAACAAAGTTTTGAGCTCTTTTTGTTTCCGATTAGTGCAATTATTCCAGTTATAAGAATTTTTCACATAGAAAAATCACATACTTATTTTTCAGTATAACCCACCGATTAAATAGGTTAATTAATTAATTAGTTAGTTAGAAACCTCATGTTATAATCTAGTATGAAAAAGATAGATGGAAGAAAATTACATGAGCATAAATTATTAGAACTTAGAGAAGAAGCATTTAGATTAATGGATGATGGTATTTCTAACAAAGAGATAGCACAAAGACTTGGTGTGCATGAAGTAACGGTATCTAAATGGAAGAGCAAGGGATTGAAAATTGCTCCTAAAGGAAGGAAGACAGGAGAAAAGAAGCTATTAAACAGAGGTATGGAACAAAAAGTATATGACAAACTTTTTGATTTATCCCCAATAGAATTTGATACATCCTCAGTCTTTTGGACTAAAAAATCTATCTCACAAATGATTAAAAAAAAGTTTAGAAAGGATGTTCCACAGTCTACATTGGGAGATTATTTAAAAAAATGGAATTTGAATTCAGATAATGTTCAAAAATTTAAGTCAAAGTTTATTGAAGATATTGAAAACGAAACATATATAGAGATGAAGAGTGAGGCAAAAAAGTTATATGCAAATATTTGGTGGATTGATATTTCTCAAAATAGTAAGAACGAGCTAAATGGACATTTTTATCAATTTATTATAAATAATAATACGGGTTTACTTATGCTTGATTTATATAAATCCTTGGATTTAGAAAAAAACTTTAAAAACTTTTTGTTAAAATCTATATCTTCAACTAAGAAAAGATTTTTCTTAATAGTTAATGGTCTAACTGAAAATCAATATGATGAGTTAAATTTGTATATTAATACAAACTATCAAAATCAAATATTAGAGTTCATACCAGCAAATTTGATTAATTAATAAGAGACTTATACTTCCCTTGCTCAATTAGTACTTTCATAAGTTTATATCTACTTCCTATGGTATCAATTTCTATATGAAATTCTTTATTATTAGATTTTTTCTTTTTAGAGTATTTATGTTTAATATTTTTAACACTTTTAGAATCTAAATTTGAGTTTTCATAACTGCTGTCTTCTAAGTCACAGTAATAAAAAGTAAGATTTACTTTAATACCATTTTTTTTATCAGTAATTTTTTCATCTTCATTATTTTTAAAATAATCATAGATATAAAAAGTATCTGCCCACTCTATTGAATCCATATTTTTAATATCTTCAGGCTCAATACCTATGTCTATGCCAAGGAGCTCCATAGGTGACATTAAAATAGAATTATCATTGTCATAGTTATCTTTTAGTTTTTCAAGATATAAAATTAACTCATTTTTTGGTAGCTTTAAATTTATTTGAAAATTTGACACATTATGATCTACTACTTGTTTTGTAGCATCTTGTTTTATTGTACTTAAATTATATCTACTATCTTCATCTTTTAATATTCCTTGATAAATACTATAGC
>CAZAOJ010000131.1:0-1726 GCA_964486745.1 uncultured Arcobacteraceae bacterium | reverse complement strand
TTCTTTAATTTCTCATTTCTTAATTATCGTAACGTCAGTATTTTAGACTTATCATAGTATACTGTTTAAAAAAAATAAAGGCACAAATAAATATATGATAAATAGTTTCAAAAAACTTAAAGCAATGCTTTTTTTCAATAAAAGCATACTTACCTTAATCTATTTCGATAAAGCAAAAGAAACCTCATATAGAAAAAGTGTTGCCGATACAAAAAATTTACACTATAGGTATGCACCATTAATTACAACATTTTTTTATATATCTTTTAGTATTTTTGACTTTTCTGTTGCAACAAGTGAGCAATTTAACAGTGCATTCTTTTTTCATATATCAATGGTGTTTATTTTAATTTTACCATCTTTTCTTACTTTATTTAAAAAACTAGAAAGTTATATGTTTTATAGTCTTGCCATTGCTCCAATATATGCAGTAATAGGTAATACTTTTTTACTTTATTTAGGGATGGATATATATACACATGATATTTTTCTCATTGTGACTTGGGTCTTTATTATGGCAGGTTTTTTATTTTATCAAGCTACCTTTATCAATATAATTTTAATGATTATTACTATAGTTACCTTTTTAATATTTGATATATTTCCCTTAATAGAAATGCTTATTCATTTTTTATATCTATTTATCACTTTTGCAATTGGTATGTTTGCACTTTACATTATAGAATATTCAAGTCGTTCCAATTTTGAAGATAAAAATAAAATTGAAATACAAAATAAAATTATCAAAGATTCTATTCAATATGCTTCTTTAATCCAACAAGCTATTCTTCCATCTACTGATATAAAAGATACATACTTTAAAGATAGTTTTATTTGTTGGCAACCAAAAGATATAGTTGGTGGTGATATATATCTTTTTGAAGAACTTAGAGAAACTAAAGATGAGTGCTTATTTATGGTAATTGACTGTACTGGTCATGGTATTCCAGGTGCATTTGTTACTATGCTTGTTAAAGCTATAGAAAGACAAGTAATTAGTAAAATACAAAATGACTGCAGTATTGATGTAAGTCCTGCATGGATATTAAGTTACTTTAATAAAAATATGAAAAAACTACTAAAACAAGAGGATAAGGATAGTATTTCAAATGTAGGGTTTGATGGCGGTGTTATTTATTACAATAAAAAAACTCAAGTTCTAAAATTTGCTGGAGCTGAAACACCACTTTTTTATATAGAAGATGGAGAACTTAAAACTATCAAAGGAAATCGTCAGTCGGTGGGATACAAAAGGTCAGACATGAACTATAAATTTAAAGAGCATATCATGAAAGTAAAGGTAGGTATGAAGTTTTACTTAACTACTGATGGTTATTTAGATCAAAATGGTGGAGAAAAAGGTTTCCCATTTGGTAAAAAAAGATTTACTAACATACTTACTCAAATTAACAATAAAGTATTTTCAGATCAAAAAGAGATACTTCTTAATACTTTAAGTGATTTTCAAGCTGATGAAGAACGTAACGATGATATAAGTGTTATTGGGTTTGAGATTTAAGATAGTTAGCCCCATTTCATCATCAAAAAAAATAAAAGCCTAGTATATAGGCTTAAATTAAATATACTTCTTTATCTCTTAACACTTTTTTGCATTGAAATTTCATTTTACTTATCTAGCTATCCTCTTTTTTTGCTTCATTTAGCTACAATTTTCATAGGTCATTTTCATACAATTTTAAGCTAATCACAAGAAACATTAGTCAGG
>CAZAOJ010000130.1:0-1767 GCA_964486745.1 uncultured Arcobacteraceae bacterium | reverse complement strand
AAACAACACTAGCTCAAAAACCAAAATTTTATGAAAACTTACTTCAAAGAGAATATAGCAGGAGTTTTTTAACAATGGTTATTCATGATGAAAATAAAATTGCTTTTT
The DNA here is from genome assembly GCA_964486745.1 of uncultured Arcobacteraceae bacterium. GTDB lineage: Bacteria > Campylobacterota > Campylobacteria > Campylobacterales > Arcobacteraceae > JAYEFX01. Next base: position 1,659 of record CAZAOJ010000130.1, on the reverse strand, counting down.
CCGACGTGTTTGAAAATTTTGTATTAATTAATACAATGATTATAAAACAAAATATTTAATAGTCAATATAGTTATCAAACATATTATAAAAATCTTTATAGTAAATACTTATAGCTATGTGAATATAGAGATTTTTTTCTATAAAAACCTGCAATACTCCCCATAATTACTATATCTTTTTTAAATTAAGATAATTATTTACAATCTATTTTAATAAGTGTTTGTAGCGAATTTAAGTAGTAAATATTCCATGTTTAGTAAGTGTTTGTGTCAAATTTAATAAGTTAATTATTACTTTAAGTTTAATAAAATAAATAAACTTACTAAATGGAATAATAACTAACTAAACTATTTAGTAAGTTATAGTAAAATAAACTTTCTAAATAGAAAATTAACTTACTAAAAGGGAATATATGAGCTTAACACCTTATGAAGTTTTACAAAAACAAAAAAAAGTAAAGAATGATTTTTTAAATAAAAAGGGGAAGATTAGTAATGACTTTGTAAATGGTTTTTTAACAAACACAAATTTAATTACTTTAAAAATTATCTTCTATATTGTAGGTAAACAACATCTTTTAAATCAAGAACAGATCCAATACATAAAGAGTAGAGAACAAATTCAAATAAAAGTATCATCATTATGTAAAGAGTGTAATATCAATATTAAAACATTAAAACAACACACAAAAAGAATGGTAGAAACCTCTATTACAATGGTGGATAATGATGAGGAATTAAAAGTTTACTCCCTTATTAATAAATTACATTTCTTATACAATAAAGATATTTTAATAGTTGATATAGATAGAGATATTATCGATAAACTTTTAGAAGTTATAGCACCTTTTACAAGAATCGATATTAAAAATATAATGGAATTAAAATTTAAACATAGTATGAAGATGATTTTACAACTTGAAATGATTAATAGGTTTGATAATAATGTCGCTAAAAGAAAAACATATATGCTTGAAGAACTACAACTTTTATTTGGTACAAACTATAAAACTTGGGGAGCATTTAAAAACAATGTTTTAGATAAAATAAAAAAAGATTTAGATGAGAATAGCTACCTATCATTTGTGTATGATACAAGAAGTGAACTTCAAAAAGTTGGAAGACCAAAAGTATCTAAAATCATAATTGATGTTGTAGAAACAAATAATCAAAAAGATATTTTAACCTTAGAGGGAAAATAATTGAGTTTATATTCTGAAAAATTAGCACACTTAAAAAAAGAGTTATCTATCATAATGTCAAAAAAGACAAAAAAACTCTCTGTAAATCAAAAAATTATGTATAAATTTATACATGGAAATACAAAAAAAGCTATTTTTAAAATAAATAATCAGGAAATAATACTTTTTCGTGGAGATGAAAAAAAGGGTTTTCAACATATAGTAGAAAAACATTATGAAGTAAATGATCTTGGAGCTATGGATATACTTAACATTGCAGATGTCTTCAAAAGAGGTATTAAACTTAATGAGGAAGGTGTAAGTAATAATAATTTAGAAGTATATATGAGTATTAAGCAACAAAAAGAGCATAGACTTGTATTAAAAAGAGTTGCAGAAAATTCTTGGATAGTTACATTTTATAGAAAAAACTAATAGAATAAAGTGGAAGCGAGACGAGAGCAGTCAAAGACTATCT
>CAZAOJ010000129.1:0-1829 GCA_964486745.1 uncultured Arcobacteraceae bacterium | reverse complement strand
GACTGTAAATAAAGGTGCTGGTTTATATTTTCACCCTGTAAGTGATCCTATTATTGATGGTATGGGTAAGAATATTATGAGTATTAAGCATAAGCCACTTCAAGAAGAGGTTGCTTTATATCTAATATTAGATCTATTTGCAGATAAAGAAAAATTACCAACAGATATTGTTGATTACTTGGCATCCTTCCACTCTATTAAAACTGTAACTGTTACAGAAACTGTTAAAGAAAAAGTGGTTGAGATTGTTAAAGAGATGAAAGTTAATAAAGAGACTGGTGAAGAAGAGGAAGTAGAAGTAGAGAAATCTAAAATGGTTCCTAAAAAAGTAAGTAAAGAGGTAGAAGTTGATGATAATAGACTACTCTCTTTGGTTGGTGCACCAGAGAGCTTTAGTGATGATTTAGCAAAGTTCTTGAAGAAAAAAGAGACTTTCTCTTTAGTTGTTGGACCTGATTTATATAATCATCCAAACTCTAGAAATTGTGCAAGATTGGTTGCTTTGATTGAAAAATATAGTGAGTTTAAACTTATTATAATCCCAACTTTAACAAACTCTCTTGGAGTATCTCTTATTAATGAACTTAGTGATGATGAGGGTGAATTTAGTATAGGTTATAATACTAAAGGTGATTTCACATTATCAGCTTTAGGTGATGGTGATTTAGATATGCCAGCAATTAACCAGCAAGAGGGAACATTGACTTCTATAAATAAAAGAGTTAATCCAACAAATGCTGCAATAGGTTATGGTGGTTATGAGTTAAATGATATTGCAAAAGCCTTAGGCTTAAATGTTGAAAATACCATTAACTATACTGTAAAGTTACCAACATCAAAAGGTTTTAAAACAGAAAATTTTGATGACTTACCTGATTATTATACAAATGCAGGTGAATCTATGCGTGGATATGAGCTGAAAAATATGGGTAGAAGAGTTTCAAATGATGAAAGTGTTCAAAAAATTGATGAAGCACTAATATTATCTGATTCTTTAATCTATCATGCTAATCCAGTAAGACAGTTTAGTGAGTTTACAAATAAAACCACAAATCTTGATGAGATTAGTGGTATCTACATGAGTGAAGAGTTCTTAAGTGGCTCAGAACTAAATGAAGGTGATAGTGTAAAAGTTAAGAGTGATAATGGAGAATTGACTGCAAAAATTGTTAGTGATAATAAAATCACTGGTAGTATTGTAATAATTCCAAGTTTTGATTCTAAATTAAATTCAGAGGCTCTGTTTAGTGGTTACCGCTTTGCATCAGCTTCGATAGAAAAGGTGTAATATATGGAAGTAGCATATTTAATTGAAACGGTTATAAAAGTCGTTGTAGTGATGCTTATATTTTCTGCTTTAGCAGGTATTGGAACATACTTTGAGCGTAAAGTTCTTGCATTTATGCAAAGACGACTTGGACCAATGAATGTTGGTCCTTATGGGATGTTACAGTTTGGTGCAGATGCGATTAAACTATTTACAAAAGAGGATATTATACCAGCTGGTGTAGTTGCTCCTATTTTTAAAATAGCTCCTGTTATCACTGCAGCAACTGCGTTTATAGCTGCAGCTGCAATTCCATTTTTACCACAGTTTACTATCTTTGGATACACAGTTCATCCAATTATTTCTGATATTAATATTGGTATTTTATATATCCTTGGTGTTATGGGTGTTGGTCTTTATGGTCCACTTCTTGGTGGTATGGCTTCGGCAAATAAATTTTCACTCCTTTCAGCTGCAAGGGGTGCTGCGGTATTTATCTCTTATGAGGTAGTAACTGGTTTGTCAATCTTGGCTCCTATTATGGTTATTGGTTCATTATCAC
>CAZAOJ010000128.1:0-1937 GCA_964486745.1 uncultured Arcobacteraceae bacterium | reverse complement strand
TCAATGGAACATTTTTTAGAAAAGTATTTATTTAAGTGTTACATATCAGAAAACCATACAGATTTACATTATCTTGATGATATTAAACCTTACACAACATTAGAATATATACAAAAACGCATGCTTGATTTTGTTGGTATATTTTTCTTATATACATTTGCTTTTTTTGTTATGCAGAAATGTAAGAGAAAAATTAAAGAAGAATCTCCAAATGGTCCTGTTTATTTTAAACAAAAAAGAGTTGGGAAAAATAAAAAGGAGTTTGTATGTATAAAGTTTCGGAGTATGGATATAAATGCAGAAGAAGATGGTGTTAAATTTGCCTCAAAAGATGATCCAAGAATTTTTCCATGGGGTGCATATATGAGACAACGAAGGTATGATGAATTACCACAACTTTTTAATGTCTTAAAAGGTGAAATGCATTTAATAGGACCAAGACCAGAAAGAAAATATTGGACAGAACAGTTTGAAAAAAAAATACCTTATTATAATGAACGACATATTGTAGCTCCAGGTATTACTGGATGGGCACAAGTGATGTACCCCTATGGATCAAGTTTAGAAGATGCTCGTCAAAAGTTAATGTATGATCTTTACTACATTAAGCATTGGAATCTATGGTTGGAGATAAAAGTAGTCTGGAAAACTGCATGGGTAGTCATAAATAAAAAAGGTTTATGATTTTGTATAAAGTATTAAATGAGCAAGAAAATATTTTATTTTTAACATCTTTAATTTCTCCATATAAAAATAATGTTTTTTTTAAGTATTTTGACAATGTAAACTGGGAAGAGGTAATTGCAATAGCAAATAAATATTATCTTATTCCTTTGGTCTATAAATCTCTTAAACGTTATAAACTTTATGAAACACTTCAAGATAAACAACTACAAGAATATTTAAAAGAAATCTATTTACTTAATAAAAAAAGAAATAAAAAAATTTTACTACAAGTGCAAGAGATAGCAACTATTTTAGAAGAAATTTCAGTTACTCCAATTTTTTTTAAAGGAAGTGCAGCTCTTCTTGAAAACCATTATGAAACTCTTGGTGAAAGAGTTATGACAGATATAGATTTTTATGTTGAACCAAATAAAATTAATGATGTAATAGATCTTCTTAAAAATCATTGCTACAAGGAGATAGAAGAAGATAAAATATTAGAAGAAAATTGGCATCATTATAGACCTATGTATAAAGAAGGATCTATTGCCCCTATTGAAGTACACAGATACTTTTTAAGTGAAAGGAGTAGAAAATATTTTTTTGCTACAAGCGAGATACAGTATAAAGAGATTAACTCTTTTCAAAATGTAGCTGTTTTACAGCCAGAGTATGAACTATACCTTTCATTTTTACATTCAGAATTAAGTCATAGAAATCATCAATACAAATCTTTAGCATTAAGGCATCTACAACATGCAGCAGTTATTTTACATAAATATAAAAATGAAATAGATTTAAAAAAATTAGCACTACACTCAGAACGTAAATTACTTCAAAATGTTTGGTACGATTATGTAAGAATTCAAAAATATTACTTTATGGTTGATATATTAGATATAAAAGAGAGTACAAAACATTTACGAGATATAGAAGAGAGATTACAAAAAGAAAAAAAAGTAATGTTATATATAAAAATGTTTTTTAGAGTTTTAAAAACAGCATATAGCCTAAGAGTACTACAAGTAAAATATAATTTTAGAGGTAGAATACTGTATCCATTCTTTGTTTTAAAACATAGCTTTTATCTTGTAAATAAATATACAATACAAAAAAATGATAGTTTACGTAGATTGTTGGAAAAAAAATAATTTTAAAGAGAGATAGTGTTACATCAATACAAAAATTGTTTTTAACTTTTATTCTACTCAATATGTTTAAGAAAAAATATGCTATGATTGAGTCATATTAAGTAAACAAAGGTGGAAAAT
>CAZAOJ010000127.1:0-1953 GCA_964486745.1 uncultured Arcobacteraceae bacterium | reverse complement strand
ATTTTCAAATTTTTTAAGAACTCTTCTTATGATTTCACTAGATATTTCTTCTCTTGATAAGATTTTTTTTACTATCTGAATATCATCAAGTTTAATAGCATACTCTAAAGCTCTTCTGACTACTTTTAAATCTACAATATAATCATCATTCTTTTCTTTATTTCGATTTGCTATAATTGCTATTAGTATTTCTTGTTTTGTTTTATTTTCCATCAAAAATTCTATAAGTTGCTTACTCATAGTATTTTTAGCAATTATTTTTAGTATTTTGAAGATTGGACTGTTTTCATTTTCAGCATATCTTATATTCACTAATCCATAAAAATAATCAAAATTCTCTACCTCTATTTTTACATAATTGCTATTAACCTCTTCTGCAAGTTCAGGAATATCTTTTTGAAATAATTTTTGTACATTCTCATCTGCATTTACTAATAATTTATTTGTTATTTTGTCCTCTATGTCTTGATTTATATAGCTTCTATAAAATAAAATTGTTTGTATGTATATTTCTAATTTTTCTGTACTTGCTAATTCTAATAAAAAATCTTCATCATCTACAAAGCATTGATTAACTTTTTCAATCTTTTCTAGTTTATCAAGAATATTGTCATTTGTATTTTTTAAATATATCCAAGTATATCCACCTGCTGTTTTACCTTTACCATTACAACAGTTAATTATGCTATTGTCAGTTATTTTAGTCTGTCTAGAGGCTTCATTTGCAGATTCATATATTTGTAAAGGTTCATTTGCTAAAGTTAATTGAATTGTAATTTCCCCACCATTATTAATCATGGACTGCATATATCTTTCATGTGCTTCTTTTGATGTACATAGTTTTATATTTTCTAAGCTGTAATCATCTTGTTTATTAATCAAATAAAAAGATGGTTTTAAGTCATTGTTTTTTATATTTGCTTCGTATTCTGAATATAATTTGATAAAATACTGATGATTTAATAACCATTTTTTAAACTCATCTTGTTTAAAATTTAAAACAATTTCTTTTTCATTTGCTCTTTTTAATAATTTATTATAAAACCTATTACCTAAACCATTGCGAGAAAAGTCTGTTTGAAAATATTTACAACTTCTACATGTACCTAACCCTTTTTTAGTTCGATGTATATTAGCATATGAAAATTCATTTTTATTTTTTCTTTCACCACACTCTTTACAAAGTATAAAATCATCAAGGAGTATTTCAATATCATCCGATTTTATATTTTCTTCACTTCTAACCATATTATTTTCAAGATGTTTTGATAAGTTTATATCTATATCTTCTTGTTTTTCATATTGATTGTCTTTTTTTATTGTGTCTGCAATTGTGCATAAATTATTAATTTTGGATTCGGATAAACTGATATATTCTAAATGCTTTTGTATATCTAATTCTAAGTTTTTAAGTATTTTATTATCTGATAAAACCACTCCTGTTTCATGATTGTGTAATAATCCATTGTTTGTAAAATTAGCAGATGTTACAATTCCCAATATTATTGAATTATGTTTATAAAAAAGATAGATTTTAGAATGTAATGAATTAATAAGGTGAATTTTAGGCCACTGTGTAGTGAACTTTTTTATAGTCACCCCAAAATCTTTCATTTGAAATGGTTTTACTATTTGTTCATTTCCTTTCGGCTTACATGTAGTTATTAATTCAAATTCTATATTATGAATATTTACATTTTTAAAAAAATCTTCAAAACTATTCATTAAAAATGGTGATGCAATTAATACTTTGTCGCATTTAGGAATGATTATTTCTAATAGTTCTCTATGATTTTTTATTGATTTTTCTATAGTATCATCTTGAAAATATATATTTTCAAATAATCCATTGGTATTATTTATAATTTGCATTTCACTAAATATCTAATCCCTTTGTTTAACGACCGACTTGAGAAATAAATGCCCTTCAATCAGCTCTTTAACTTTTATAAA
>CAZAOJ010000126.1:0-1996 GCA_964486745.1 uncultured Arcobacteraceae bacterium | reverse complement strand
CTTTGTTTGGTTTTAACATAAAAAACAAATTTTTTATAAACCTCTTTTTAAAAAGCTATAACCAACAATCAAAACATAAAATTTTAAAAAAAGATTTAATAAAAGCTCTTAATATCGCTTCTGATTTTTATGGATTAAAAAGAGTTTTTAGGAGTTATTCAAACGATTTTTAATCACATAACTAACAAGATCTGCATTTGATTTAAAACCCATTTTTTCAAAAATTCTTTGTCTATATGTACTTACTGTTTTTGCTTTTATATTGTATTTATTTGCTATTTCCAATGGTTTTAAACCTACTGAAAGGTCTAAAAATACTTCAAACTCTCTTGCTGATAATTTTTTATATTTTAAATTAATATTATCAAAAGAACTAATTGCCATTTCAATTTTTTCCAATAACATTTTTACACTAATTGGTTTAATCAAATATCCATCTACTTTTATATCTATAGCATCTAAAAGATAATCTTTATCACTAAAAGCACTTGTAACTATAATTATTGGTTTATAAGTATCAGTTTTAATTTTTTTTATAAGAGAAAGACCATCCAAACAAGGCATTTCTATATCAGTTACAATAATATCAGGCATAAAAGTTTCTATCTTTTCTAAAGCTTCACATCCGTTAATGGCTGAATCTATCTCTTGAAAATAAAATGCCAAAATATCAGATAAAACCTCATTACCTTGTTTATGATCTTCAACTAATAATAATGTCATCGAGGAGAAAATTTCTTTATTCATAGTGGAGATTATATCCAAATAGTTTACTAATTCTACCAACTTGTAGTCATTTTGCTACTACCATTAACAAAATATTTAAGATAGAATAAAATCACAAATTTAAAAGGAGTCCTTTATCCTATGACTATTATAAACAATCTAAGTATAAAGATGAAATTATTACTTATTTTTATAATTCCAACTTTAGCTTTAATTTATCAAATCACTTCTACTGTTCTTGCAAAAAATCATATTCTAAATGAAGCAACAAACTTAAATATATCATTACATATAGCTACAAAAGCAGGTTCATTAGTTCATGAATTACAAAAAGAAAGAGGTGCTACTGCTGGTTTTTTAGGTTCTAAAGGTAAACAATTTTCAAATACATTAATCCAACAAAGAAAAAATACAAATATAAAATTAAATGCATTAAAATCTTTTATAAATTCTCAAGATATAAGTAAATTACCAAAAAAATTTATAAATAATTTAGAAAATACTATTTCTCATTTAAATAATATAAATTCTATCCGAAATCAAGTTTCATCATTTAGTATCAATAAAAAAGATGCTATTAATTATTATACAACTACAAATGGAATGTTTTTAGATTCTATAGCAACATTAGCCAAATACTCAAATAATCCAAATGTTATAAAAGAGTTAAACTCTTTTGTAAACTTTTTATACTCTAAAGAGAGAGCTGGTATAGAAAGAGCTGTGGGAGCAGGTGCTTTTTCAAGTGATAGCATCTCAACTGAGGGCAGAATAAAGTTTAATAATCTTATAGCTGAACAAGATAGCTATATAAAAAGTTGTAAAATCCTTAAAAAAGATGAAAAAACTTTTTATTATGACCAACTTATGAAAGGTCAAGTTATCCAAGATGTACAAAAAATGAGACATATACTTCTAACAGCACACAATATCGGTGGATTTAATGTAGATGCTACTGTTTGGTTTGAAACTATTACAAAAAAACTTGCTATTTTAAAAGAGATTGAAAATTATATAGCTAATAATATTAAACCTGATAATACTCAATTACAAGATACTATAAAAGTAGTAAAATTATTAAACGAAGTTTTACACGAAACACAAAAAGAAAGAGGTGCCACTGCTGGATACCTTGGTAGTAAAGGTACTAAATTTGCCTCTATACTTCAACAACAAATTATAAATACAGATATAAAAATAGCAAAATTTAAAGCTACTCTAAAAACTATAGAAAATACAGATAGTTTCAAACATATAGTGATAAACTTAA
>CAZAOJ010000125.1:0-2033 GCA_964486745.1 uncultured Arcobacteraceae bacterium | reverse complement strand
TTAAAACTCAAATGAGTACAAAAGTAGGTAACATATTTTTGTACTCAACCGTTATATAAAAGGAAAAAGATGATAGAAACAGCAACATTATTAAAAATTATGTCAAAGCCTGCCATACAAGCTTTAGTTCCATTATTTAAAAAAATAAGTGATAAAGTTTCTCATCATTGGAATGATGGATTTTTAGATTATTTTTTAAATTCTTTAGAAAGATATAAAGAAATTAAGACATTATTGCACAGACAACCAACCAATTTTTATGATATATATTATCCTGCAAAACTATCTTATGAAAATAAAATAATAAATACTGATTCTGTAAAAGATTTGTTTCGAACCAATAATTTTTTTACAATAATTGGTGATGCTGGAAGTGGGAAAAGTACATTAATTAGACACTTATTTATTTCATCTTTTATTGAATCTTACAAAGCACCTATATTTATTGGATTAAGAGACTTAGACATGAATAATAGTAATTTAGAAACATTTTTAAGAAAAAATATATTACAAAATAAATTAGCTCCAAGTGATGATTTTTTAAATGGCTTGTTAAATGATGGAGAGTTTTTATTTTTTTTAGATGGTTACGATGAAATAAATTCTGAAAATAAACATGAAATTACAAAAAATATTGAAACGTTTATTGATAAATATCCTAACAATAATTATATTTTAACATCTAGACCATATTCAAATATAGAATATTTTAAAAGTTTTCATAATTATAAAATTGCTGATTTATCTCTTGATGATAGAATTGCATTTGTTCGACAACAACTTAAAAACGATACAGACTCAAGGCTAGCTGATAAAATAATAGATTCAATTAAAGAAACAAATCATAATTATATTGATTCATTTTTAAAGAACCCTCTTCTTCTTACTTTATATATTATGACATATAGTAAAAATTCTTCCATACCAAGTAGCAAATATGTGTTTTATCGAAGAGTATTTGATGTACTATTTGCAGAACATGATAGTGCCACAAAAATTGGTTTTGAACGAGAAATCAAAACTCAATTAAATCAAGAAACTTTAGAAAAAATCTTGCAAACATTTAGCTTTTTAAGTTATTTTGATAGTCATTTCGATTTTAAAAAAGATTATATATTTGATATGTTATCTACAATTAAAGAAAAGAATACTAATTTAAAATTTAAAAATAATGATTTTATTGAAGATATGAAACTTTCAATAGGACTATGGGTCGAAGATAGTGGTGTATATGCTTTTTCACATAGATCTATGCAAGAATATTTTGCATCAGTCTTCATTAGTTCTTTAAGTGATAAAAATAAGCGAAGTGTCTATAAGAAAATTGTATTGTTCGCAGTGAGTAGAGACTTTGATATAAAAAACTTTTTATCACTATGTTATGAAATGGATAGAGAATTTTTTATAAAATATTATTCATTACCAATGTTAAATAAAATGAAAAAATTATTTATTAATTCAAATGGAAGTTTAAATTATAAATTTCCATATTTAAATGATGGGTTTATTATGCGAAAAATTGAAAATAAATCAATTCCTGATTCTCATGGACTAGGAGTAATGAATATAACTTCAGAATTATTGTTTTTAGTAGAAGTCTCAATTACTCCTAATAGCTATTGTTCCAATTATCTTACAGATATAGCATCAGAGTTTATGAAAAATAATAAACATAAAGATTTTGAAAAATATATAAAAGTATTGGATGCTCGAGGACATGCTGATAGTAAAGAATATCTCTTGCCAAAAGGAAAAGATATTACTAAAGAGTATATTGAATTTCTAGATGATATAAATATGAAAACTATTTTATTAAAAATCGTGAATGAACTTAATGAAATGGAAAATAAGTTTAAAGAAGAGATAGAAGAACAAAAAATAATTGAAGATGATTTTATTACTATGATTTAAGTATCAAATTATATAACAAAACGCAGGAGCCAATATTTTACCCAAGAGCAGGTAAAATATTGCTCTCCTCAACCGTTAGATTACACATATTGTATTTTAGACTAAAAACAATTTATTCGTAA
>CAZAOJ010000124.1:0-2054 GCA_964486745.1 uncultured Arcobacteraceae bacterium | reverse complement strand
CATTTTTAGAAATTAGACTTTTGAAAATATTGTTTGATTTTTCTGGGGTAGTATATTATGCTGAAAAAATTTCAAGTGCACGAAATCGTATAGTTCATGACAAACCATATGATTATTATGAGAATGAAGGTGATGTAGAAACAAAAGACTACAAAATGTCTGAAGAAGTTGACAGTAATATTTATAGATATGAAGATTTAAAAAAAAATTTTATTAGTTGTGATGCTATAAAAAAGTATATTGAAGAAAAAATATACATGGAGACGATTGAAATAAGGGACTTTAGTTCTTTATTGACATCAAAAAGCTAACAAATACGAGGAGACCAATAATTTACCCTAGCGGGAAAATTATTGCTCACGACAATCGTTATACAGATAATAGAAATTTTAGTTAGATTATTGTATCATGGCAAGAATTATTAAATGAATAAAAAGGCAAGTAATAAATGAGTTTAAACATGAAATATACCCTGAAAAATATAGGTAATATTGAACATTCAACAGTAACTATCAAGCCTTTAACAATCATAGCAGGTGAGAATAGTAGTGGAAAAACATTTGTTACCAAAAGTCTTTATACAATTTTAAATTCTATATATAAAGATCATTTTTCCGATCAACTTATTCAGAAAACACAATTATTAAATCAAAATTATTTAGATTTTTTTGAAGAACTTACAAAACCTGCAAAAATTGATGTTACCTTTAATGATTTTTATCTTGAAAAAATAGAAAATATAAAAATAATTATTGCAAAATTAAGTAATGCACCTTTTGAAGAACAAGCAAAAATTTTAGATGATAATATTGATATATTTACGATTTTTTATCAAAAATCTGAAGAATATTTTAAAGATAGAAAGAAGAATACAAGGTTTAATAAATATGCTGAGGATATAGCAGATATACAAACTACTCTGTCTGAATTTAATTATATTGTAAATAATCGTAGAGATGTTGTAATTGATAATATTAATGCGAGTTTAAATTCAGGTTTTAAAAAAAATTATCAAATTACAAATTTACAAAGCTTAATTAGAAGAAACCAAAAAGAAAGTTTAAATATAAATTTAGATGAGATTGGTAATATTGAAATTGATGGAAAATCAAATATAAAGTTTAGTTTTGATACAAAAGGAATACAAAAAGTTCAGAATGTTGAAAATATTGTTTTCTTTGATTCCCCAGTATATATAAAAATTAGAAAAGCTTTGGAAAAGAGTAAAAACAGTTTTTTTAGTTTTTTAAATACAGATGATGATAAATATTTAAAAGGTTACCCTGAATATTTAGAACAATTATATACATTTATGGATAAAGAATATATAGAAACACCAGAATTTAATGAAATTAGTCAAGAAATTCAAGAAATTATTTCTGGTAAACTTAATATAACGAAGAGTGGAGATATATCATATAGTGATACTCAGGGAAATTCAATACCTCTTTCTTTAACAGCTATGGGAATAAGTAACATAGGTTTAATTGATTTATTATTAAGAAATAATATTATAAATACAGGTTCTTTTTTAATAATGGATGAACCTGAAGTACACCTTCATCCTAAATGGCAAGTTGAACTAGCAAATATATTATACAAAATAGCAAAAAGTGGTGCTAATATAATTATTGCAACTCATAGTTTAGATTTATTAAAAGCATTTCAAGTGATATTAAAAGATGATTTTGAAATTGCGAATAATATAATTTCAGTGAATAAAGTACCTTTTAAAGAGGACTTTTCAAAAATCAACGAACTTGATAAAATAAATGAAGTGTTAGATGATTTAAGTAAACCATATTATGATTTATATACTCAAAGTAATTAATTATGGATTTAAACTCATTTATTGAAAATATTAATACCGAATGTGGAATGATTGGAAATCCTATTCTTCCTATTCAAGCAATCAAAATTGATGCAGAAGGTAAAGAGTCATTAAAATATAAACTATGTAAAAATGAATTGAAATCATGTGATTATATTAAGTTCACTGGTAACTAATCACCCTACAAAACATTAAGAATACTTTCAAGATTTATGTTGAAAAC
>CAZAOJ010000123.1:0-2169 GCA_964486745.1 uncultured Arcobacteraceae bacterium | reverse complement strand
AACGGTCGACTTCACCGACAGGTTTACCTGTTCGGTGCTAGGTTTTGTTGGCTTTAACTACTGAATATCGAATTAACTTTTTCAAAAACTTTTTCAAAATTGTCTATTGTTTCAGTAGAAAAATAATCTATATCTACCCCCATTTTTGCTAATTGATTTGCAGGACGATAATGATTAAATCTATCTTTCTTAATTATCTTTGCAATCTGAATTAAAATTTGATTAATATCTTGATTTAAATCTTTAACTTTTATATTTTCATATTCATCAAATGCTTTATTAAATAATTTCAAATAGTCGTCTTTTGCAAATAAATCTTCTATATCGGCTTTATTTGTATTTACAAATTGATCAAAATAAAGTATATTTTTTGAATTTATAATTTTACCTTTTGTAATATCATCAAGTTTCGCCTTACTTTTTGCATCATTAAATGAATCTAGTAAACATACAATTTGCAAATCATTACCTCTAAGCAAAGATATAAATGTTGCAACTTTATCCATTCCACCAACAGGAACAATAGTTATATCTTTATTAAGAAATATACGATTATTTTTCTCTAAAATACTTGATATTATTTGTAAATAAATTAAATCTGATACACCTTCTACTAAAAGATTCTTTTCAGATATAAATAAATTTTGAGCAATATCATATCCGAGTGCCGCTTGTAATGGAAATAGTGTATTTGGGTCTTTATCCTGAATACTATCTGAAACTTGAGTTCCATTTTGTGTTTCAATAACTGTTCTAACTCTATCTAATTTTAGTGGTTCTATCATAAATGGAGAATGGGTTGTATATATGATTTGATAATCTTGTGTTAAATCTTCTATAAATTTTAATAAATCGTTTTGAGCAGAAGCATGTAGATTTAAACCTGGTTCATCTAATAACAAAATATAATTTGAATGTTTATCTTCTTGTATTCTTTTAAACCAAACTAGAAAGGAAAAAAACCAATTAAAACCTTTGCTTCTGTTTTTTAAAGGTAAAGATACTCTATTTCTATTATTTTTAACTCTTATATTTAAAATATGTTCAATAATAGTATGTTGATTATTGTTAATTTTTTTCTCAACTTTTTCAATATCAAATACAATATCTAAATTATTATTTGTATTCCAATATTTGAATAATTCATCTGTAATAGTAGCTTCTGTTGCTTCTAGTTCTGCTCTATAATCTTCATATTCATCTGCATTAATAAGTTCATCAATATCAATATCAGCTAGTTCAAATAAAGCTTTTGCTGTTTTTAATTCCTCTTCCTCTAAGTTGTCTTTTTGCAACTCTTCAATACTAATCTTTGAAGGTAAAGAATAATACTCATCATAATATAAATATTTAGGCAGATTTGGCTGTAGATATTTTCTATAAATGTATTCGGATACAGGATTATCCCAATTATTAACATTTTCAAAATATTTTTTAAGAGTTTTTAATCCGTCTTTGTATGTATCCTCTTTATATTCTTCTATTAAAGTATCTAAATTTTCTACATTTTTAACTTTTAATAATTTATCATTTAAAGCTTTACTTGATATCCCTAATTCTTTAGTTTTTAATTCTACAAACTTAGAGTAATCAACTTTTATATTTCCAACTGTATGACTATTATCATATTTAGTTGTTCTGGTAAACTCTTTAATTGTAAATACATTATTTCCAATATCATTATTAATTTGCTCTTTTAGTTTATCTGATATAAAGAATTTTAAAGTTATAGCTTTTGGATTATCTTTTGACTTATCCATTTTTTTCTTTTCTTTACGAGGATAATCGTATGTTGTATTAAACTCAAATGCATTATCATTTTGAAAGTAGTTTGTTTTTGCAATTGCTTCAAGTGCGGAAGTTTTCCCAGACTCATTCATTCCAACAAGTATAGTTACATCATTATCAATTGAAAATGTTTGATCTGTTTCAATTGATTTATATTTGTGTATTGTTACTTCTTTCAAAGTTATCATAGTTATATCTCCTTTTTCTTTAACCAAGGTAAATCCCAATTCTCATTATTAAAATTCACTTCTTTATTATCAATTATTTTTATAAATTCTTTTGCTAAATAAAAAGATAATATTGGTGGAACGGCATTACCAATATGTGCAAAAGCTGCACCATTTGAACCACTAAAATTAAAATCATCTGGAAAACTTTGTA
>CAZAOJ010000122.1:0-2189 GCA_964486745.1 uncultured Arcobacteraceae bacterium | reverse complement strand
CATAATTGTAGCTAGAAATTTGAAAAATAATAAAAGAACTCATACAATTTTGTTCTCAACAGACCTAAAACAAAACTTTCAAAAAATTATAGATTATTACTCTTTACGATTTCAGATAGAATTCATACCCCAAGGGCAGGTTTCACGCATTTTAGAGATGCAAAACAATATTTTGGATTGGAGGATTTTATGAACATAAAGAAAAGAAGAGTTCATAATTTTGCCAATTTATCTATGTTTATGAATAATATCTCTTATCTTTTATATACAGAAAGCTCATTTTCTCAATATAGTGTTAATGATATGAAATCTATCTTTATGGCAGAGAAATACACCTATAAGATATTAAAATATTATGGCAAAAAAGTGGATAGTATTTTAATTAAAGATGCCATTAGGCGAATAGCCGACTTTTCGATGATTCATCGGATGATTGCTTGATTTTTTTGGCTAAGGTATTGATTTAAACTAAATAAAATCAGCCCCATCTATTTTAATAGTCTCACCACAAATAAAATTATTCTTAAATGTAAGATTAAATATTAAATCTGAAACATCTTGAGGTAATCCACTATATCCAACTCTAACTAATTTTTCTCTATCTTTCAAAAAAAAATTATCTCTTTTCAATATATTTGTATGAAATTTTGTTTTTATAAAACCTGGAGAAATTGAATTTGTGATTATCCCAAATTCCGAATAATATTTAGCTAAATGTTTTACTAAGTAAGTTACAGAATGCTTTGCTAAGCCATATGAGAAACTATTTTTCCCACCACCATGGTTAGCAGAAGCTGTTCCTGTCAATACAATTCGACCATAGTTAGAAACTTTCATTTTTGGCAATAGATGAGAGAGTATCATGCTTGTAGATAAAATATTTACATTCAATGTAAACATTAAATCCTTATATTCTTGTATTTCAATACTATCATCTAATAATGCATTTCCATGTAATTGAATATAATGGCTTATGTTGTATTGCTCAATAGTTTTTAAAAAATCATTAATTCCACTTTCAAAAGACAAATCAGAAAATATTTCAATTACTCTATCGCTATAATAACTATCTTTATTGCTATATTTTGCTATAATTATTTTATAGTCAGTATTATTTAATATACTCAAGATTAAAGGTTGAGCTATATCACTACTACCTCCAGTGATTAGAATCATTTTTTTATCCATAGTATTTTCTTACTCTTTGTATTGTATTTTGTGTGTATGTTTCAGAACTATTTTGACTATGATTTAAAATTTCTATACTCAAATAATTATCATATTTCATATTTTTTAAATTACTATTTAACAAAGAGTGATAATTTTCATACTTTGCTGAAGGCATTTTCAAATTAGGATCACCAATATGAACATGTTTTATATATTGACTATATTTAAATATATCTTCTATATCTTCTTCACTTTCGATTATACTTCGGACATCTATCTGTAGAAAAATATTATTAAAATCACCTTTTTTTAAAATATCTACACCATCCATAAAGATATTTAAATAATCACAATATAATTTTGGTAATGGTTCAATATTAAAATTAACCCCATCTACTTTCATATCTATTTTAGTTAAAAAATCTATAAAAATCTTATCAGCCTCTATTATATTATATTTGTATAATTGCCTTGATTTTGGAGAACCATAAACAAGATTCTTAGTATTCAATTCTTTAGCTATATTGATATAGTTATATAAATATGCTAATAACTCTTCCCTTTTTTCTACCGTATTAAATATCTCTAAGTCAGGTCTTGTATATGTTAATGAATGTAGTGCAGACACAGATACATTATACTTTTTTAATAAATTTTTTAACCATAAGAAATCTTTTTGTGTCATATCTAGTGGCTCTTCAAAAATGGAATTTAAAGACAATTCTACTGCAAAAATATTATTTTTTACAATAGCTTTTAAAAAATTCTCAAAATTTTTTTTTCCTTTTTTCCATATAATATTAGAGATACTTAATTTCATAAATTATTCCAAATATTAAAACTCTCTTTACCAATAATAGTACCAATTACATCACAATTTTTACAAGGATTAAAGTTTCTATCAGCATTTGACAATCTTTTTCTTATACCATTTAAAGCTTTTGAATTCCAAATATCAAAAAGTTTTTTATCTTTTAAATTTCCAAATTTTAATTTTTTACTCCAATCATGAGGACATA
>CAZAOJ010000121.1:0-2251 GCA_964486745.1 uncultured Arcobacteraceae bacterium | reverse complement strand
AATAATGCACCAGTATCTTTATCTATATTTTCATAGACTAGTTCGATTTTTTCAGGTCTATCTGCTACAAATACACCTCTATGTTTTTTTCCATCAACATTAATTCCATTTTCAGGTTTTGAAAAAGTTTCTATTTTATTAACAATTTGAGATATATCTTTAAAATCTAATTCATATTTTAAAGTTTTATCATAATGTGAAACTATTTGAGGAATAACAGTATCAGGTCTTTTTATTATATATCCTCTTTTATCTCTATTATCAACTCTTATTAATGCACCTTCTAAAATAGATTTATGAAAACTATCTAAAGACTCATCATTATCAAGTATCTCATAAATAACCTCTTCCATTCTCTCAAAAAAGTTTTTAGATTTTATTTTATATTTTGCAGTAATATACTTAATAAGATTTTCTGCTTTATTTGATTTTTCGGACAAACTAAGTTTTTCATATTCTGTTATTTTTCCTAATAGCTGAACAGATAGCCAATGTTCCATAGTTTTTGCTATTGTATATTCTCCAAATTTATTAGTAACTTCAAGTTCTCCAAGTTCTTTAGTATTAGTTCCTCTCAAATCTATAACTGAAACTCTATTTTTAGTTTGATCGTCTTGATAACTTGCATTAAAAGTTCCACCATCAGCAGACAATAATATTTTACTTCCAACTGGTATTTTTACAGTATGATTTCTCATTGGTCTTATAGATAAAAACTCTTCTACTTCATATAGTTTTCTAGCAAAAGACAATACTTCATCAACAACCAAACATAATTTTCCAAAGAACTCTTTAGGGTCTTTATCACTAATACCATTACCCATAATATCTGCATATTTTACAAAACTACTACCACCAAATCCCTCCATCCATTTAAAAAGTTTTGACTTACCAAAATTTGAATCTGCCATAATTAAAAGCCAAAGAGATTTTTTATCTGTAGCATATTTCCCTGCTATAATATAATCAAGCAATAGAGGTATTAATTCTTTCCAATGTCCATTTATAGATAAAACAATTTCATCATATATAGATTTCTCAATTTTTGCACCTTGAAAATCATAATCAATCTTTTTTTCATTTATTATTTCATTATCTTTATTTTTTACAACTATTCTATTTTGCTTGTGAAAAAAAGAAAAACTTTCTCTATATGAATAGCGAGGTCTTGACTTTATAAATTCAAAAAGTTTAGAAAGATTTATCGTTTCAAACTGTTTAATGGTTAGCTCTCTAAATACTAAGTTAAGATTAACTCTAAAGTTTACTAGCAACCTATCAAGGTGCATAATATTTCCATCTCCTATAGATAATAAAAATTCTTTTCGCCCATCTATAACAACATTGTAAATATTTTTTAATATTTTATCTATTAAAATTATTTGATTTTCATACGAGAGAGGATTTTTTTCTTTTACTTCATTTTTCTTACCCTTGTTTAAATATACGTATTTTAAACAAAAATCTTTTTTTAGTGCAGTACTATTTTCTATCATTTCTAACCCTTTTTTATTATAAAGGTTAAACTTTTAAACCGCCAAGTAAAAAGATATAACCTTGTAAATTATTTTTTTAAATTATTTTTGTCTCTAATTCAACAAACTGTCTCAAAAAGTTTTCAATAATTCTTGATTTATTGTACTTTTTACCTTGAGCTATTTTATTAAAATTTGCCAATACTGTTTCATTAATACTATAAGAAGCTCTTTTTGCTTTTGTTTTTTCAGATTTCAAATCTTCAAAATTAATCTCACTCATTATATTACCTTTGTATTTTATTTTATAATTGTATCATAAAGAATATAAAAAGTATTCACTATCGTGCATAACATTATGAAAAGGGTACTTAAATGTATAAAAAGGTACATAAAGGTACATAAAAGGTACATATAAAAATAATTTATTTTCTATATTAAACCCCTATATTATGGGCTTTACTTATCATATATTAATTTAAGGTACAAAAGGTACATTAAAAGTACTCTTATTATATATATATAGTTTTTTTTATTTTTTTATTGAATTTGTTTTAAACCTCTATTTATATGTACCTTTTGTACCTTAAATTTTTAAACCCCTGTTTTATGGGCTTTATAGGTGTATTTTAAGGTACATTTTCCTTTATTAGTATGTACCTTAAATGTACCCTTTGTACCTTTAAGGTTTTTGCTAATGAAAAAAGAAAATATTGATTTTATTGTGAGTTGTGAGTTGTGAGTTGTGAGTTGTGAGTTGTGAGTTGTGAGTTGTG
>CAZAOJ010000120.1:0-2267 GCA_964486745.1 uncultured Arcobacteraceae bacterium | reverse complement strand
AAAAAAGAGTTTGAGAAACTGCCTAAAAGGCATTTATTTCTCAAGTCAGCCGTTAGGTTCAGTTCTAAGAATTTTTTAACTATTTATCTATAACTTTAACACTTAGGAAATAAAATGAAAACAACAAATATAATTAAAATAATATTATTGATATTATTTTTTCATACTTCAAGCTATGCCTTGAAAGTAACTGAACTGAATATTGGTAACTATAACTATCTTTATGAAATTGCACTTAGTCATAATGGCGAACTTTTAGCAATAGGTGTTGATCGTACAGATGATATAAAAATTTATAATTTAAAAAATGAATCATATCTTATGAAACTTGATACTTCTGGATTTGAAGGAGGAAGACATATATCTTTTAGTCCAAACGATAAATTTTTAGTTTCTGGACAAAGTGGATACAATGCAAAAACAAGAACTTGGAATATGAAAACAGGACAATGGGTTAGATACTGGGAAGGTTCAGGGTATAACACTGTTGTCAAATTCTTAGATAATAATCATTTTATATATGGAGATTCGAATAGTAAATATCCATTCAGAATATGTAATATTAATACAGGAAAATACAGATCTATAAAAACTCCTAAAAGAGTTAGTGTGATAACTAATATCCAAATATCTAAAAATAAAAAAATGGTTGCAATGCAAGGAGGACGTGGTTTTGGAAGTCAGTGGTATGCAAGTAATTATATTTATATATATAATCCAAAAAATAGAAAATTAATTAAAAAACTTAAAAATGATTCTGAGTATATGGGAAATATGATTTTTTGTTCAAATAACAAGTTTATCGCAAATATTGCAAATGAAGAATATGAAGGATCTCATATAAATATTTGGAATATTAAGAAAAATAGAATAATTAAAAAATTAATCAATGGTGAAAAGTATGAGTCATTTCGAAGTATTGACTGGAGTAAAGATGGTAAATATATTGCAGCTGGTACAGAGTATAATCATGTTTATATATGGGAAGCATTAACTGGCAAATTAATTAGAAAAATTGGTGACTATAAACACAGTAGTGTAGATCAAATTAAATTCAGTAATGACAATTTGAAACTTATTGTAAAAAGTGAAAAAAAAGGGTTTATAAAAATATATGATATTAGGCCTGTAGTATTGTCAATTAAAAATTTAATAAATTCTATTTATGAAGAGAAACTTCTTAATTCACCAAAACTACATTTAGTATCTAAGCCACAAAAAAAATATATAGCAGAAAATAAGATAATTAAAGATGAATTTGAAACTACAAAGGCATTTAAAACTAGACAACAACAAGAAAAAGAGAGAGTAAAGCAAGTAAACTTAAAAATAGACGAAACATATATTTTTGATATTAAAAAATGGAAATTAAAAAATGCTAAACTAGAAAAAGAACATCAATTGAAATTAATTGAATTTGAAAGCAATAAAGATAAAATGTATGATGATAGTGTACAAGAATCAGTAGAATTGAAGTATGGAAAGTCAACAATCAAATATGCAAATTACAATGCAGATAAAGAAGTTTTTGATATTGCCATTAATCTTGATAGAGGAAACTACAAGCAAAAGTTTGAAATTCCTGTAGGTCTAAAATATGCCAAAAAATTTAAAGGTATTTTAACTGCAAAAGAGTTTAAACCTACTGTTGAGTTTAAGTTAGTAAATAATAAAATAAAAGCAGTTGGGATAGAACAGATTAAAGATCCTGAATTATTAGTAAAACAAAAAAATGAATTAGATAAAGCTCGATATTCTAAATCTAAATTAGAAGATTTTATAAAGAAATATCCAAACTCTAATTTTGTTATTGAAGCAAAAGGTACAATTAAAAAAATTGAACTTCAAGAAATACAAGCTGAGAAAGAAAGAAAAAGAAGACAAGAAAAAGAAGAGAAACAAAGAAAAATAAGAGAAGCACATTATGCTAAAAAATATGTAGGCGATAAAGTTTGTAAAGATGGCATAACAGCAATAATATTATCAATAACAATCACTGCTTATGTTGAAAAAGTTAATGGAAATAGTATACAACTTCGTATTTCAGATACAGAAGGAACATCACCACATATGAATGGTGTAACATTATATAGAAATACATTAATTTGGGATGACTATAGTAGTTGGTATAAATGTAACTGATAAGTCATCTAAAACCTAACAAGTACTTGGAGAGAAATAGTTTACCCTAGCGGGTGAAACTATTTCTCAAGACAGTCGTTATACTCACAACACAAATATTGACAATGTAAATACAATTTTGCTAT
>CAZAOJ010000119.1:0-2283 GCA_964486745.1 uncultured Arcobacteraceae bacterium | reverse complement strand
TCAACCGTTAGACAGTAACATACTGAGACTAATATTTAAAAGTACTTTAGGAGGCGATTTGAAATTAAAGAAATTACAGATTATATATTTAAGGAAGCTTTAGTTGTACAGTTATTTTAACTGTATATTATATTAAAAAGAGGAGACAAAAAAAATGAAAAGATTTCAAAATTTTGGACTAGTTTTAGTTAGTATATGTATATTTGGATTTAGTAGCTTATATGCATATGTTGATATAGATGTTAACGGATTTGGAACTAATGGATGGGGATATCCAGTAAATAAGAATCATATGACTACTAGTAAGTGTTGTAATTATGATAGTACTACTTATAAAGATAACCATGGTGCGCATCATACAGGTATAGATATTGGGATGGATCATGTTATAGAAGGTGACAGTGTATATGCTATAGCCGACGGAACAATTATAGGTCGTAGGCTTCATTGTAATTATAATGGTTCTTATAATTTATCAGTTATTTTAGTAGAACATAAAACATTAGACAATAATAGTTTTATTGCAATATATGGACATACTGCACCAAATGATATGAGTTGTACAGGAATAAGTGGTAAATATAATGAAAGTACAAAAAAAATTTCTATATCAAAAGGTGATAAACTTGGTACTTTAAAAAAGTATGGAGATACTCATTTACATTTTGGAATTGCAACTAATACAACAGTTAGTACATTATTTAGTGGATGGGGTAGAGATTCTGGCGATACAATATCAAGTTACTGGAAAAATCCTGAAACATATTTAACTACTCATTTAGCACCAATCTCTGGAATCTTTGATGGAGCAGGTTCATTAGTTAGTCCAAATGATGATTGTTGGGGTTGTAATAAAGATGAAGTAAAATTACATAAACATGCTGGAAATGGTTCTACTGGCGTATTTCAATGGCTACATGATAGTAGTACTTGTAGTCAAATTGATATTTATTCAGATAAATATTTAGGCGATGTTGTAATTAAAACTAAAAGCTGGGCAGGAGATACAACAGAACAATCCTTTAAAGTACATATGGGAGCTTATAATAAAGTTAGTATTAAAGATAATAATATGTGGACTACATTAGCTGTTACTACTGTTAATGAATTATCTGATTCAGAAGCTAGTCTATATGCATATTGTAAAACAGATAGTGATTACTTTTATGATGGAGAAAGAAAAGAAGTCGCAAAAGATATAGTTGATGTTACTCATGATTATTTTTGGACAGGAACAGGTTCTCTAATAACACAATCAGGGCAAGGCAATGATTCTTTTGGTAAAGATAAAGATTGGGCTAAAACTTATGAATCAAAGTTTCCTGCTGTAAAATCTTTAACATCATTTCAATGGTATTCTAGTTATGAATGTAGTGAGGTTGTTATTTCCAAACAGGGACTTAGTACAAATATACCAATAAATGGTATTTCAATAAAGGACTGGAGTGCAAGTGAATGGAAAGATGCAAATTGTAATTCATTACCATGTACAATTAAAGCAGATAGTCTTTTTAGTTACTATATATTAAAAATAAAAATACCTGCACCTACTTCACCTAGTTATTTAAATGATAAATATTTACAAGTAAAATGCAAGTAAAATATAAAAAAGAGATGGCATTAATTGCCACTCTCATTTTCTTATTATTACTTTTCACTTTTTTTAATATAAATGATATTGATAAAGTTGGTAAAGAACAACAGATTGATACTTATAATATAAAAAAAGAAAAGAAAATTAATAATTATAATGGTGATAGTGATAAAATTGATAATAATGAATGTATTAAAATAGTTAAAAGTAATATTAAACATCTAAAACTAGATAAAATCAATAAACATAATGATAATATTAATAAAACAAAGAAAAAAGATTTTAATACTAGGATAAATTCAAGTCATGATAATTTTAATGAAGAATATATAGACTATGAAGATGCATATCAAGAACCAAAAAAAATAGTTAAAATAAAAGATAATAAACCAGAAAATATTGTATATACTACATCTGAATATGAAAAAGATATATTAAAATCAAGATTTGAATATGAACAAAAGAAAAGTATAAATAAAAAAAATAGCAATCATAATAATCAAACATTAATGTCTAACAAAACCTTGGAAAAGAACAAGTGAAAACTGCCGAAATGTCAAGCTTTTAAGTGTCGAATTAAGTAAAATTAAATAGTAAATAATCAGGGCATAATTTCACTTGTCTTTCAAGTCAAGCGTTATACTCCATTCCAATTTGACATAAAATGAAAAAATCATTATAATATAATT
>CAZAOJ010000118.1:0-2300 GCA_964486745.1 uncultured Arcobacteraceae bacterium | reverse complement strand
CGATTTTGGTTTCACTAATAAAAATGGATCTATTAGATAAAGCAGTAAAATCTCCAGTAGAATTTAAGAGAATTGTTTATCCAACTGATGCTCAACAAGCTACTTTTGATTTTGAATAAAAATTGTAATTAGATAGAATGTGATTTAAGTATTTTTGTTGTTTATTAACATCAAAATTGTTGTACTTGAGAAGAAACACTTATATGGACAAAATATGTCTATTTTTAAATGTAAAATACACTTATAATAAATAAAGGAAAAATTTTATGAATGTTAATAATTTCGCAAATATTGTAAAAGCTCAAGATACACAATTATTACAACAGTTAATTGACAATGGAGAAATTACATTAAAAGACAAAAATCTTGTATCTATACTATATGCCTTAGAAAAACTTTTTTGGAAAGAAAATCAAGAGATTGATCTTGAATTTTTTGAATGCTTGTTAAAAAATAGCATACCTGTCAATGCAACTTTAGCAAAAGAGAGCAATACAACGGCTATTACTAAAATTATTAGTGATATTGATAACAATAGAGAAGCTCAAATGCATGATATTAAGGATATGAGTAAATATCAAAAACTTGAAAACTTAGCACATCCAATGATTAAGCTTCTTGTTAAATATGGAGCCAATCCAAATACTATTTTAGAATTTTCTCCATTAGGAGAAAATATTTCACTGCTTGAATATGCACACTATACTGATATAGAGTTATTTAAACTTCTTCTGCAGAAAGGGGCAAATGTTAATATTGAGTATATTCAAAGAAACATTATGAATTTACCTCAAACACCGTTTGCTAAAGTTATAGAAGATAAAAATCTTGAAATAGTTAAACTATTAGTTCAATATAACGCTAAGTTTGATTTTTGGGCTGATTATTCATTGTTTCGAGAATTTGAAAGTTATTACCTTTGGAATACGGTTGATAAACTACAGAATAAAGATATTAGAGATATACAGAAGTCTAATAAATTGATTATTGAAAAAGTTATGGTTTATGAGAAAGAATCTCAAGGGGTTAATAATCAAAATAGAGTTACATTATTTAAAACTTTACAGTTTTTACATGAAAGTGAATTATTATACTTAAATTGTAAGTTTTATAACAAAAGTATTTTTGATTTGGCATTAGGATATGGTGATATTGAGATAATTCAATACTTCTTGGACAATAATATTGAGAGAATGAAATCTATTGAAATGACTAAGACAACAAGTCATTATACAGATATTAATGATTTTGCAAAGGAAATCAAAAAGTATAAAGAAAATAAATATAATAAAAGTAAAAAATCTCTAGTAACACAAGCCTTACAAGAAAAGGACTTGTTCCTATTTGAAAAATCTCTTACAGCAGATTTAGCAAAACTTTTATCTATAACAAATTTTATCAAAGAAGATTATCCTCTTGAATTTATAGAAATTGCTTTACAAAAAGGAGCCAATGTAAATTTGCAAGATAATCAAGGAAAAACGGCTTTAATGTTGGCCTGCGAAAAGAATGGCAATAGTCTCATTCATCTTCTTTTAAAATATAATGTCGATATTGGAATAGAAGACAATAATTTTAAAACAGCTTTTTCTTATCTTAGTAATAATAGCTTTGAGATTATAAAAATACTACTCGATTATTATAATCAAACAAAAGTAAATAATCATGCTCCAAAACTTATAAAACTTCTTGAAAATTTCAGAAAAGATACACCATTGAAATATACAACTCATGGATGGGATTTTGATTTTCAGAAAGAATATGGTGATTTTCAAGGTTTTATGGAAAAAGTAAAAATACAATGGGATGAGAATGAAAAAGAGCTATTTGAGTTATCTCCGAATTTACATACAAAAATTTACAATTTTCTCTTTGCAAATAAAGATAGTATAGAGAATTGGTGTTCAAAAGATGGAGATGAACTTGCTATTGGATGGTCTTCTTTAGATGGATTAGAGAAGTGGTGTAATGAAGGGAACGATCCGTTTAAATTTAAACTATCTAAGACATATAATGTTAATGGAAAAGATATTCAGCTTTTTGGAAACATAATCGCACTATTTAAACAAGAGGTTCAAATACGAAGAGAAAATAATATTTTAGAAAATATCTTTAAAAATAAAGAGAGAGAATTGTATTCTTCACATGAATTTCGACTTGAAAAGATAAAACTAAAAGGGAAACAATTTTATACAGATACAGAGAAGTTTATTAAAGCACTCAATATAATTTTTGATCAGTTTGCAGATGTTAGTGAATTTAGAAAAATTACAGTAAAAATGGATGAAGATCTACAAGGA
>CAZAOJ010000117.1:0-2312 GCA_964486745.1 uncultured Arcobacteraceae bacterium | reverse complement strand
GTGAGATTTTTTTATTTAGTTTATCCGTTTCGCCAATATGAGAGTTTTGAAGGTTTATAGACTCTGTTTTTAAAGAGTCATTCTCTTGGAGCAGTGTAGCTGCATCTTTTTGTGCCTTTTGAGTTGTTTTTGAGTTTGCACTCTCTGCTTGCTTTTTTTCATATTTAAGAGTTTTTATCTCATCATTAAGCAGTTTATTTTGATTAGTTAGGTTGGTTATTAAAGAGTCGTCGATTACGTCTACACTCTTTATATGTTTAGATATATTTAAAAAGTAGCCTATTAAAGCACCTATGACAAGCATAATAAGACTTAAGCCTAAGGCCAGATATATGGAGTTGTCTGGAGTAGAGTTTTTCTCTTTGATGAGAATCTTAGCATCATCATTCATCTGTGTGTAAAGTAGACGCAGCTGCTCTATCTGATTAGGGTTTAGTTTATCGTTATTTTCATGAAGATCTGATAGAACAGTTAAAGTTTTTTGTTCTATATCTTGAAGGTTAAGTAGATTCACATCTTCTAGTGATAGAGAAGTGGTAATTTTTTCATGTGTAGCTAAAACTAGATAGTAGAGAGTTACCTTCTCTTCAGTAGTAAGATTAGCAGAGATAGAGTCTATCTCTTGGTTTAAAAGCTCATAGTTATTTTGAACACTACTGTTCGAGGCAAAGAGGGAAAAAGTAAAAAGTATGGTTAATAATAATGTTTTCATACTCGAAGAGTAGCATATTTTATGCCAAAGAGATTAACCATATATCTCTTTGCTGAAGTTATCAAACTCTTGAAGTGTTTTTTCTAAAAGTTTTTGTGCATCTTTAAACATCTTATCTATTATTCTGTCCATATCGGTAGATTTTGGAATCTCTAGCTCTTTCATCGCATTATCAAAAGTTTTTACTATGTTGTTTTTAACACTGTTTTGAGAGTTTTCGCTTCTATCTCTATTTGGGTCAAAAATAGCGGCTATCTCATGTGCTAGTTTTGTCACAGGAGTTTTTGGTGCATCTTGTTTGAGCTCTTTTAAGAAGTCATCTATAAAAGGTTGTGCAGTTTTCATAAACTCATCAATCTCTTTTTGATCTTGTGCATCAATTCCGTTACCCTCTATGGAGAATTGAAAAGATTGCATAGAAGAGAAACTCATAGATGATTTTGAACCGTTTTCTCCCTCTTGGTGTCTCATAGACATAGAAGAGTGGTTGGCAAAATCCATCTTTATCACATCACCGCTTGATGTTCTCATCGCTATATTTAAATCGTGTGCTCTATAAGCATCGAGTCCATATGAAGTGTTCATGAGGTATCCTTTTGTCATTATCTAATGTTATAGCATCGACAAAATTTAGTTACTTTAAATACTATTTATGTAAAAGAGAATATAATCTACATAAAATTACACTCTTTAGGCTAGATATGAGAAAAATACTCCTCTTAATGCTTCTACTATTTATGGTAAGTTCGCTTCAAGCATACTCTAAAAAAATTATACTCTCTGCATTTAGTAGCGATGCTAATGCACAAAGAAGTTTAGAGATGTTTAAAAAGACTAGATCTTATGCGGAGCTATATAAACTAAGCAAGAAAGCTAATTTTAAAATCTATGTTCGTGAATCTGGGAAGTATCATATAGTTGTTGCAGAGCCGATACTTTCAAGAGAGCTTGGAGTAGAGGCATATCATATTGTAAAAAAAGAGTACAAAAATGCTTATTTAAATGCTTATGAAGTACCGAAGCAGATTATTGAAAAAGAGGCTGTGGAAGTAAAAAAAGTAAAAATTATTGAAGCTCCTAAAAAAGTTCAAACTCTAAAAGTAGAAAAACAAGTAATAGAAGAGAGTCCCAAAGAAGTTAATACAACAGAGATAAAAAAAGAGTTAAAGTCTTCACTTGATAGAACTAGTATAGTTGCTGATAATGCAGACTCTATAGAAAAAAGTATAGATTTTGCAATGGATCTTATAGATATATTAAAATATGTAGCTATCTTTATAGTTTTTATGGTGCTACTCTACTACTACAGAAAATTTAAACGCATATATGATGAATATTAAAGGAGCTTTTATTGGGATATAGAATTTTAGTTACAAATGATGATGGATACGAGGCTAAGGGCTTAATAACTTTAGTAACGGCTCTAAGAGAGTTAGAAGATGTTGAGGTAATAGTAGTCGCTCCGGCAAACGAGAAGTCTGCGTGTGGACACTCTCTAACTCTCGTTCGTCCTCTGCGTTTTGTGAGTGTTGGAGATGATTTTTACAAGCTTGAAGATGGAACACCAAGTGACTGCGTCTATCTCTCTTTAAGTGCACTC
>CAZAOJ010000116.1:0-2317 GCA_964486745.1 uncultured Arcobacteraceae bacterium | reverse complement strand
ATAGATAAAAGATGTCAATTTTTGACATAACTTAATGTTTTTGATGAACTACAACGGTTAAAGATAGCCAATAAATTTCCGCTAGGTAATTTATTGGTTACTCTGTTTTGTTAGACTTTTTCTTTAAGAATGCTAACTATTTTCGAAACATCTCCAGAGTTAAGATAGTTTAAAATCTTATGTGAACCAAAGCCTCCAATAAGTGCAATTAATGAAATTTTTGAAACTGCTGTTGCAGTTTCGCTAATTGTACCAATAAAAAAGAGTGCCACTGCAAAGCCAACTACAAATCCAAGAATTAAGCGACTACTAATCCAGTATCCACGTCTATTTTTTGAATGTGTTGAAAGTCTTGTCTTTTTTTCTTCTTTGAGCGTTTGTTCTGTATACTCTAAACTTGGTGACTCTGCCCAATTTTCATCAATAAAGAAGGCATGAGTAAATGCTCCAATCAATCCAAGAATGGGAGATATTATTAATATAAAAATATCATAAGTAGAAAGCCCTAATTCGGTTAAAATATTAAACATTATATTCTTTCAAGTTAGAAATTTTTCAATGTATTTAAAGCTTGTGAATTTTTACCATTTTGAGCTTTTTTAAGAGAAGTCAGTCTTTTTGTATCTACAAAATTAATATATGCTCCATTATTTCCATATGCTTTGAAATAGCCTACATCAATATTAATGCCCTTTTTTGATTTATCTTTTTTAAATCCGTCAAAAATGGATTTCCAATTTTTGATTAGTTGTGTTTCTGGTGTTACTCTTGTTTCAAATGAAATCTTGTAAATCTCATTATTGTAGTCGTAGCAAACTTCGACCATATTGACATTCCCATCATTATTAACTTTATTGTAATGATGATTCTTTTTGTAAGTATATGTATCACAACATTTATCTTTACAATTTAGACTTTTAACAGGAAGTGAACCTCTTTTATCTCCCATGCTAATATCTAGCACTTTAAATTCATTTGCATTAAGCAGTGTTCCTAACATCAAACATAGTGTAATCATTCTTTTCATTTTTAGCCTTTGTATTGTTTTTATTAGTCAAACTTGTAGTCTAACGGTTGACTTGAGAAATAAGTTACCTTTTTTATTTCTCACAACTTTTCAACAGCTTTTTTCTTTTAAAAATTATATCTTAAAAAACGAAGCTGGGTAACTTATTTTTCTCCTAGTATTTGTTAGGAGCTTTTTTATTTAAAGTTAATCTCCAACGATACCTGTTTTAGTAATATCTACTGTTCCATTATTATTACTATCAATTTCAATTTTATAGTTATTAATTGATGTTATTTGCCAAGTCATTGAACTGTCTTTACCAATATATTTTTCTAATCCACTATATGTATACTCTCCACACACATCTTCTTTTGTTGGTGTTAGACTATGGTCATATGAGGAATCTACCGAGAAGTAACCATTCAATTCATTTGTAAATAAATATATATTACCTTTTACTGGATATTCATATTCATAACCATTATAACTATAGCTATTTATTTGATAATCTTTAAAACCAAAAGATTCATTATTAATATATGCCTCTACAGTCATAGTCATCAAAACTTCTTCTTCATATAGACTATCATTATTGTATTCCATAGTCATTGAAAACCCACTTTTCCAAATCATATCATCAAGTAAAAAATTTTCATTTGAAGATATAATCATATTTTCTATATCTTCTGTTTCAATATCTATTAAACCTGTAACATTAAATATTCCTACCATACTTGTAACTTCATCTACACCACATTCATCATCTTCAACATCTTTATAATTTGAAAAAGACATACTACCAGAAAATTTACCAGTAAGCATATTGAAATCAATATTGATTGTTTCTGTTCCTGATATACTTCCTTCATTTGTTTCAATTACAGTTCTTATATCTCCATCTCCTGTAACTTCCCTACTAGAACGAGTTGTTCTTTCATACATTAAATTATTTATATTATTTTTTACAATATTTGATAACTTTAATGAGGTTTTATCTGTATTATTACTTGATTTATTTTTACTTCTAAAATTTGTAGCACCGCTACCTTCTCCTGTAATTAAATCATAGTTGTTTAAGTCAGCTAAATTCAGTTTTACTGCTGTATTAAACTTAGATGTTGTTGTATTTCCCAAATCTTCATCACTTGAGCCACAGCCATTGAAACATAAAGTAGTTGCTACTGCTAGATTAATACCTAATTTTTTTATTTTTGTCATTTTTTGCTCCATTTTATTTTTAAGAGACACTGCCTCCTAACGACTGTCTTGAGAAATAGTTTTCCCGCTAGGGTAAACTATTTCTCTCCA
>CAZAOJ010000115.1:0-2327 GCA_964486745.1 uncultured Arcobacteraceae bacterium | reverse complement strand
AATCTCACCATTAGATGGTATGGGTTATTTTTTCTTCCACACTCAAAATGTTGTAGTAGATAAAAATACTATTATAGTGGGTGTTGAGAACTACCAAGTGGTATGGTTTGCTAAAAGATATGAGCAATTTTTTAAAGATAAGAATCTTCTATTTGTGATGATAACACCATTTATATATGAGTGGTTAGATGGTTTAGAAAATGAGTATATCCACTTTGGAGATTATGACCTAGAGGGGATAAACATCTACATAAATAAAATCATCCCTAAACTCTCATCTGCTAAAAACCACTCTATGTTTATACCTGAAAATATAGAAATACTTATACAAAAAGGTAGTTCTGAACTATTTAAACAACAAAGAAAACTACCAAATATGGTTATAGAGGATGAGAGAGTAAAAGAGTTGGAAAAATTGATTCGCAAATATAAAAAATGTTATGAGCAGGAGGGGTTAGCTAATTTTTAACAAGGTGAATTTTGTAATTGTCGTTGTAAGGTAAGACACTCTATAAAAATATTTTTTTTATATCTTGATAACCAAGTGGTCATAATCCTGTCAATAGGTTTGCCACTATTACAATAAAGATAAAAGACTGACATATCACTTGTTTTTGTATCTTCATTCATCGGATGGATAACTTTATCAATTAGATCGCTAATCTTCAAATATTCAACACCATTATCAATGTATTTATAAGTATCATCTAAATTAATATGAAGTTCATTACAACAATTATTGAAAAAAGCGAAAAGAATACTTTTCTCTTCAACTAAAATATATTTTTCAGAACATTCAATAATTTTATCACATGTTGAACCTATATCATCTAAAGAATCTCCATCAATAATATTGAGTGTAGTTAAATTATGGTCACAACACCCTTCTTTAATTTTACTTAGAGGTATTGCCACATAATATCCTCAAAAGCTCCCATAAGTTCATCTTGTAATAGATTCCAATTATCATCATTTAAGATAGTATTAGAAACAATACTATCTTTTTCACTTAAAAGATTAAAAGAAACTTTCTCACTAAATTTTTCTTTTTGGGATTTGGCATTAAGATAATCAGCCATATATGGGCTATGTGTTGAAAATACTACTTTTATACCAGCATTCATAAGTTCAACAAATAAATCAACCATTTTTAATTGCCAAGTAGGATGAAGATGTACTTCAGGTTCTTCCCAATAGAGTACAGAACCTTTTTTAAGAGCTTTACTTGTTACAAGATATTGTAATAATCCAATACTTTTAATTCCTGATGAAGCATTGATAATATTATAATTTTTACCACTATGAGATTCAAATGAAAAACCATTATTTCCTTTAGTAATATTTCCATCTATTATAGTTGAAGCTGATTCTTTAAACTTATGTATAAATTCATTTGCACTTTCACTTGTAAAAGAGAAATCATTTTTGTTTAACTCTTGTAATAACGCATCAATATGATAAGGAACTTTAAATCTTTCGATAGGTAAAAACTTTTGAAATTCTAAAATTAAGGGTGTTTCAACAAATATCGCTCCATTGATTGTTTTATCAAATAATAAGTTATCAATTGATAATTTGTTATTTTGATAATTGATGGTAGTTTTTTCTATTAAAGAGGTAAAGTTATCATTAATTTGATTAATATCACTAAAAATAGATTCTAAAATATTTCTAAAGATTAAAATAAATTTTTCATCTTCTGTATCTAATAAAGATTTTTTTTGTTTTTCCGATAGAGTATGAAGGGTGTCTTTAAACATAGTGAACATATTTTGATATTCTTTAGAAACAGATTTGGATTCACTATCTAATATCTCAAAGGCTTTTATAAAATCATTAGAATTAATATATTGATTTATAACTTCTTGATTCTTTATGCCATAATTTGACATCATCTGTTTTAAAAAAGGGAATAGATTTTGCTCTTTTTCACTATCTATAAAAGCATAATGCATTTTATATGTTTCATTCAAAATAGAACTCATTGCTTCATTATAAGCATATTGAAATTTCATAATATAACTTTTACCACTACCAGGTTTTCCAGCAAGAACAGTTATATCTTGTATATCAAAATTACTATTTTTTATTTTAGCAAAATTTTTTAAATTTAATATTGACATCTCATTCACTTCTTTTTCTTTTAATGGCATTTTATCCAATAATCATATAGCAATACTTAAATTACTGAACTCCATAATCCAAATCATCCCTCCACTTTGGATGATGAAAATGTAACCTATGGTCGCAAGATTTAGATATAACAGAACTATCAAGTGTTATAGTCCCTATCTTTTGCCAAACTCTTTTTTCATCTACTTTTTTAT
>CAZAOJ010000114.1:0-2330 GCA_964486745.1 uncultured Arcobacteraceae bacterium | reverse complement strand
AAACCTTTTAGAAGAGAAGGTGCAAAAAGAGCAAAACTTGCTGAAATTGGATTTAATGAATTAAAAAATGAATGTGATTCAATCGTAACTATTTTAAATCAAAAATTATTATCAATTATTGATAGAAGAGCAAGTAAAAAAGATGCTTATAAAATGGTAGATGATATTTTATACCAAGCTGTAAGTGGTATTAGTAATATGATTATCTCTTATGGAGAAAATGATGTAAATGTAGACTTTGCTGACCTTAAAAAAGTTATGTCTCATAGAGGTATGGCTTTAATGGGAATTGGACATAAATCTGGAGAAAACTCAGCTTATGATGCATTAAATCAAGCAATAGAATCACCATTATTAGACGAAACAAACATTTCTGATGCTCAAGGATTATTAATTCACTTTACAATCAATGAAAATTATCCATTAGTTGATATTGATGAAGCTATGGAATCTATTTTAGGTGATTTAATGGAGAATGAAAATGTAGATATTATAGAAGGTCAAACTACAAATAATTCATTAGCAGAAGATGAAATTATTGTTACAATTATTGCA
The DNA here is from genome assembly GCA_964486745.1 of uncultured Arcobacteraceae bacterium. Classification (GTDB taxonomy): domain Bacteria; phylum Campylobacterota; class Campylobacteria; order Campylobacterales; family Arcobacteraceae; genus JAYEFX01. The sequence goes on along the minus strand of CAZAOJ010000114.1, from coordinate 1,775 downwards.
ACTGGATTTGATGAGAAAAAACCTGTAAATTCTACAAAACCAGCAAATGAGATTAAAAAACCTACTATTGATTTATCTTCTCTTACAAAAAAAGCAGTAGGTAATGAAGGTTTTGATTTAGAACTAAGTGGAGATGAAATCGATATCCCTACTTATTTAAGAAAAGGAAGAGATTAATTTTTTCTTCTGCCATTTTTTCATCTTATTTTCAGATATTTCTACTATAATTGCTAAATTTTTCAAAAAAGGCAAAATTAATGAAAGCAACTCAATCAAAAATCATTTTATTTAGTTCTATACTTTTTACTATATTTTATAATTTTGTATTCTTCTCAAAAACTTATGAAGTATTTCAAAACATCCCATTTTTAATAGCAATAGCTGTTGTTTTAACTTCAGTGATGGTAATTTTATTTAGTTTAATTTTAAATAAATGGACATTAAAACCTATCTTAATAACATTATTTATAGCCAGCAGTGCTGCTGCATATTTTATGCAAACTTATGGAACTGTAATAGATGATAAAATGATTCAAAATATGCTTGAAACTGATACAAAAGAAGTAAAAGATTTATTGAATTTAACTTTATTTGCTTATATAGCAATATTAGGTATTATACCTTCAATAATATTATATAAAACAAAAATAATATATCAACCTCTAAAAAAAGAAATATTTGATAGAATTAAATATATTTTAGGTAGTATTATTGTAATAATTGCAACTTTTTTTATGTTTTCAAAAACATTTACATCATTTTTTAGAGAACATAAACCTCTTAGATATTACACAAATCCAACATATTACATATATAATCTTGGAAAATTTATAAATGAAAAATATTTAAAAAAACCTATGCCTTTTAAACAAATAGGCCTTGATGCAAAAATAGAAACGACTCATACAAAACAAAAATTATTTATTTTTGTATTAGGAGAAGCAGCAAGATATGACCATTTTAGCCTAAATGGATATAAAAGAGATACTAATCCTTTATTAGAAAAAACACCAAATATTATAAATTATCCTAATGTTCATTCATGTGGGACAGAAACAGCTGTTAGTGTTCCTTGTATGTTTTCTCCTTATAATAAAAGTGATTATAGTGATGCAAAAGCAAAATCTACTGAATCTGTAATAGATGTTTTAAATCATGCTGGAGTAAATCTCTTATGGAGAGATAATGATAGTGGTTCTAAAAAAGTAGCAAGTAGAATTAAAAATTATGAGGATTATAATCATGCAAAAAACCCTAAATATTGTAACAGTAGTGGTTGTTATGATGATATTTTATTTGTAGGATTGCAAAAATGGATAGATGATATAAATAACACAAAACCTATATTTATAGTATTACATACAAAAGGTAGTCATGGTCCTGCTTACTACAAAAGATACCCTAAACAATATGATAAATATAAACCTATATGTAAAACAAATCAACTTCAAGATTGTAAAAGAGAAGAAGTTGTAAATGCATACGATAATACAATTTTATATACAGATTATATTTTAGATAAAACTATTAAATTTCTTAAAAAGAATCAAAATAAATTTGCAGTTGGAATGTATTATATAGCTGACCATGGAGAAAGTCTTGGAGAAAATGGGATTTATCTGCATGGACTTCCATATTTTATAGCACCAGATGCACAAAAACACCCCGCAAGTGTAGCATGGTTTGGAGAAAATTTTGATATAAATACAACTTGTGCTAAAAAATTATCAAATCAACCTTATACTCACGATAATATATTTAGCACAATTTTAGGA
>CAZAOJ010000113.1:0-2372 GCA_964486745.1 uncultured Arcobacteraceae bacterium | reverse complement strand
ATTCCATAATATTAACACCTCTTTGACCAAGAGCTGGTCCAACAGGTGGTGATGGGTTAGCAGCACCAGCAGGTATTTGAAGTTTTAAAGTTCCTTGTACTTTTTTTGCCATTATTTTTCCTTATTTTCTAAATTTAGTTTATACTAAATATATTTATTGTTTAGCAGATGTGCTAAGTGCTAAAATGACCATAAGCTTCATCTTAGCACTTAACACTTAGCAGAACACTCTACTCTACTCTTTCAACTTGAGAATATGATATCTCAACAGGTGTATTTCTACCAAAAATTAAAACATTAAGTTTTAACATCCCAGAAGCCATATCAAAAGATTCTACAAGACCATTAAAGTTTGCAAATGATCCCTCTTTTATTCTAAGCATTTCACCAATATCAAAAGATACTTTTGGTTTTGCTGCTGCTCTATTATTTACTTTTTCTAAAATTTGATTAATATCTTTTTCAGATAAAGGTGAAGGTTTCTTTGATTCACCAATAAATCTACCAACTTTTGGCATAGACTGTATTGCATGCCATAACGCAGTATCTAGATCAATTTTAGCAAAAACATATGCAGAATATAGTGGTCTTTCAATAACAGTTTTTTTACCTTTTTTAATCTCTATTAAATCTTCAGTAGGTACTAAAACTTGTTCTATTCTACCGTCTGTTAAGTCATTTGATAATTGTTCTAATGCTCGTTTGATTGTAAGTTCACTTCCTGAGTGAGTTTGGATTGCATACCAATTGTGTGCCATATTAAAGATACCTTTCTTAATTCATAATCGATGATAAACTTACTGACATTACCGCATCAATAAGAGCTAAAAATAGTGATATAACTGTAACCACTACAAAAACAGACAAATAAGCACTTTTCACTTGTTCTTTAATTGGAAAAATAACTTTGTTTAATTCATCTTTTGCTTGTTTATAATATAAACCTAATTTATTCAAAATAAAATCCTATTTAATTGTTTATAAGTGTTAAGTGCTAAAGATTAAAAATAATTTAATACTTAGCACTTAATACTTTTAGAAATGGCAGGCCAAGAGGGACTCGAACCCACAGCACCCGGATTTGGAATCCGGTGCTCTACCATTGGAGCTATTGGCCTATTTGAAGATAAAGATAGTTAATTGTATTTTAACTATCTTTTTCATAAAAAGAGCTTAGTTTTTAAGCTTAATCTCTTTATGTGTTGTGTGTTTTTTTAGTCTTGGACTATATTTTTTTGTTGCAAACTTTTCAGTATGCGTTTTTGGATTTTTCATAGTTGTATAATTAATGTCACCACATTCTTCACACTTTAATCCAATTTTAATTCTATCACCCATTATTTACTACTTAATGATTTCGGCAACAACACCAGCACCAACAGTTCTACCACCTTCTCTAATAGCGAACTTAGTACCTTTTTCAAGTGCAACTGGAGAAACTAAACTAACATTCATTTCTACGTTATCACCAGGCATAACCATTTCAACACCTTCAGGTAAAGTACAAGAACCAGTAACATCTGTAGTTCTTACATAAAACTGAGGTCTATATCCACTAAAGAATGGAGTATGTCTACCACCCTCTTCTTTTGATAAGATATATGCTTCTGCTTTAAACTTTGTATGAGGAGTAATTGAACCAGGAACAACTAAAACTTGACCTCTTTCAACATCTTCTTTTTTAATACCTCTTAGTAAAAGACCAGCATTATCACCAGCTTCTGCGTATTCCATCTCTTTTCTGAACATTTCAATACCAGTTACTGTAGTTTTTTGAGTATCTCTTAAACCAACGATTTCAACTTCTTCACCTAATTTAATAGTACCTTGAGAAATAGCACCAGTTACAACTGTTCCTCTTCCTGCAATTGAGAATACATCTTCAACAGGCATTAAGAAAGACTTATCAGTTTCTCTTTCTGGAGTTGGAATATAAGTATCAACAGCATCCATTAATTCCATAATTTTTGCAGACCAGTCTCCATTTGTACCAGATTTAGCTTCTTCTAGTGCTTGGAATGCAGAACCTGCAATAATTGGAGTATCATCACCTGGGAATTCATATTCAGAAAGTAATTCTCTAATTTCCATTTCAACTAATTCTAACATTTCTTCTTTATCTTCATCATCTAATTGATCTTCTTTATTCATGAAAATAACAATGTAAGGAACACCAACTTGTTTAGAAAGAAGAATATGCTCTCTAGTTTGTGCCATAGGACCATCTGTAGCAGCGATAACAAGAATAGCACCATCCATTTGAGCAGCACCTGTAATCATGTTTTTAACGTAATCCGCGTGACCTGGACAGTCAACATGTGCGTAATGACGATTATCAGTTTCGTACTCAACGTGTGAAGTAGCGATCGTGA
>CAZAOJ010000112.1:0-2392 GCA_964486745.1 uncultured Arcobacteraceae bacterium | reverse complement strand
GGTAACATATTTTTGTACTCAACCGTTGTCATATGTATAAACATTTATATAATTTAATGTTTTTTTGATAAAATAAAGAAAAGGTTTAAAGAATAAAAAAATATGGATATAATTACAAACATAGATAACATTCAAACTGATATTAAAAGTGGTAGTTATCCCTTTTTAATTGTTGAATCAAATGATATAAAATATCAAGTTAAATTACCAAATTATATGACATCATCTATGATAAATGAATATATAGCACATAAAATTGCAAATAACCTATCATGTATTGTCCCTAAAGGTGTATTTATAAAATTTGAAATTAGTGATATTGAAGATTCTATCGAACATATACTAATAGCAGAAAAGTATAAAGCACTATTTAAAGATTATGATATTGATTTATTAAAAAATACTAATGGAGAAATAATATTATATGGAATTGAATGGATTAGTAATAAACTTCATGCTGAAGATAATCTTGAATTTATAGAATATGTGAATTTAACTAATAGTAATAATTTTTATTCGATATATTCATATGATTTATATTTACATAATCATGATAGACATTTAAAAAATCTTTTATTTTATCAAAATGATTTAGGTAATTTTGTCACAATATTAATTGATCATGATAGAATATTTGGTACAAATGAGGGAATTGAAAGAATTACAGAATTAGAATCAAATTTTGATTGTATCAAAAAATCTTCTAATGCATACTTGTATGAATTTATTACAACAGAAGAACAAAAAGCATCAATCATACAATATTCATATGAGATTGAAAATTTAAAAGATTCAACAATAGAAGATATTTTTGTGGATTATTTAAAAAATTGTAATCATAATATGCTTCAATATAATGATGTGAGAGAAAGTATTAAAAAGTTTTTATTAATTCGTAAAAATAATATTGTTGATGCTTGTAGAATAAATGAAGGATGTTGCTATGGATAAATTTATTAAAAAATCAAGGAATATAAAAAAGAGATATACTTTAAATTATAGATTCATTAATGTAGCTTCATTTGAAACAGGAGAAAGTATTAATATAGGACTTGTAATTGAAGAAAAAGCAAAAGCTCCTAGAATTAAAATTATAGAAAATATTGAACTTGTTAAGGAATTATTTCCTATTTTAGATATTAACCATATAGAGTTTTGTACGAAAGCAATAGAAATAAAATATAAAATGAAAAAAGTTACTAAAGCAGAATTGAAAATTTCAAATACAGTTACAATTAGTGATACAAGATTATATAAAGTAGATTGTAATAGTTTATCTAATATAGACAACATACTCTTTAATAAATATATTTCTATTCAAAAAACTCAAAATTTATTTATAAATTTATATAAAAAATTTCATTTAATTGAAAAAAATATAGAAGCTGATTTTGAGTCAGATAGAATAATTGATGTTAAAATTATTACAAAGCCTTTAATAAATAGTGATATATTGAAACATAATTTTCAAGTATTAAGAAAATTACAACAAGTAGGTTTAAACTAATGGAGTCATTAAGAGAATTTATTTGCTATAACCAAAAACAAATTATTAAATATGAATATACAATATCTAATCTTCATAAAGATTTTAGGAAAGTTTATGAAGATTCTAAATCTACACACGAAGAAATAAATATATCTTATGAAAAATTACATATTGAAAGTTTTTTATTGATGGAAAATATCTTTAAAGAAAATTTTAATTTTATCAAAAATACTTTTGGTCTTTTGGATGAAGATTTAAGATTTACAATAAAAATTATTAATAATGAATATGTTACTGATATATATAGAAGTCATAGTATCAATAGTTTATTTTATGAATCAAAATATACAGAGAATACAGCATTTGATAAAATAATGAATCATGATAAAAAATATTTTCATTCTGATAATTTAGAAGAACTATATAAAATTGGAGAATATAAAAATCCGAGATTAAGAGAAAAAGATTTTTTATTAAAAAATAGTATAGAATGGAAAGATTGTTGGAATGATTACGATGGTAAGGAGAATAACAAAAAAAATTATTATAATTCAACTTTAGTAATTCCTATGTCTATCACAAGTGATAATGAAGATAAAAATAGTAATTTTTACAATGCATTTTTTGAAGAGAAGAATGAAAGTATAGCAAAATCACAAACAAGAAGTATTTGGGGATTTGCTTGTTTCGATTCTCAACAAAAAGATTATTTTAAAAGTTTAAAACATATAGACTTTTTAGACTTAGGATACATTATTTCAGATATATTGTCTATATACCTAGTATATTTTTACAACTATACAATAACATCAAAAACAATTCTTGAATATGAAAATTCTCTTAAAAATGACAACAAAACATAGGAAGTCAATAAATTTTCTAGCGAAAATTTATGCTTCTATT
>CAZAOJ010000111.1:0-2448 GCA_964486745.1 uncultured Arcobacteraceae bacterium | reverse complement strand
ATAAGAAATTGATAAAAAAAATCTTAACAAACAAAGAACTTTATTGGACATTTTTATACCAGTTTATTACTTTAGTCGGTGGTATTTTACTTGTTAAATTTTTGGCAGTTACTTTGTCGATTACAGACTATGGTTATTACTCTTTAGTGGCTTCTATCACAGCATTGGTTGTTATGTTACCATTTAGTGCTTTGATGCAGGGGGTGAGTAGATATGTTTCTATTTATAAACAAAAAAAAGAATATGACCAGTTCTTTATAGGAACAGTTTTACTTCATCTTTCTATTATCGTAATTTACATCATTATTGCAGTTGTTGTTAAGTACTTTTATATTTTTAGTAAGGAATGGGAAGATATTTATTTTTTAGTTATAGGTTTTACAACTTCAGAAATTGTTAAAATATTATTGAGAACTATTAACAATATGAATAGAGAAAGAAAAAACTTATCTTTCTCCATATTTTTAGAATTTGGATTAAAAATAGGTTTGTTATATTTAGTACATATTAAAAGTATGGTTTCTGTTAGTTATGTTTTAGATATTTTTATCATTGCAAATATAGTATCAATCCTTATAATGTTGAGTAAAACTAAGGTAAACTTTAGCACCAGTTTAAGCACAAGAAAACTGAAGGTTATTTTTTTACGAATATGGATATTTTCATCTCCTTTGGCAATATGGGCAGTTTTTGGTTGGCTAAGAGATATGTCTAACAGATGGTATCTTGACTATTTTTTAACAAAAGAAGATGTTGCACTTTTTGCTATGATGAGCTCAATAGCTATGATAGCACCAACTGCCTTAGCAGGACTTATAAATGGTTTTCTAATGCCTATTATATATCAAAGAGAGAATAAAGAAAGAGGATATGCTAGAAAAGTATTATTAAAACTTTTGCCAATTGTTTTTGTAGTTCTACTGTTTAGTTTTATCGTGACATATTATTTTAAAGATGAGATTATATTACTAATATCTGACAAAAAGTATTTAGAAATTTCATGGATGTTACCTTGGATGTTTTTAACATTTTCTGTTTATTCACTGGCTATGATGTCCACTTATGAAATTTTTGCTCATAAAAAGACAAAAAAACTTTTATACTCCTCTGTTGTGCCAGGGGTAGTATCTATAATTTTAGGATATTTTTTCATAAAATATTATGGGATGAATGGGGCTTTAAGTAATTATATTATTACTTATTTGACTTATAGCCTATTGACATTTTATGTAGTATATAAATACTGGAAAAGTAATCAAAAAAAGGAAATTAAAATTGCAAACTAAAATCAAAAATATTTTAAAAAAAAGTGAAATCATAAATTCTATAAATGCTACTATAAAATGTAAACAGTTAAAAAAGCAGTATCAAACTATTGTAAATAAGTATGAAAAAAGAGAGCAACAATATACCTTAGATGATTTGATGATACAAAAGGGTTTTACTCAAGAGTGGAAAGATAGTTTAAAAGGTAAAAAATTAAATATTTATTTTATTGGAACAGATGAATTTCAAGACAAAAGTGGATTTATACAAGATTTAAGTAACTTAGTTAATTTGACATATTTTAAAAAGTATGATAGTAGCTATGGACAGTACAGTGGACAATTAATATACCAAGAAAGAAAAGGTAAAGAACTAAATACTAATAAAGTTATAGAAGATGTCGAAAGCTTAATTAAGCAAGATAAAAAACCAGATTTAATACTAATGCAATCTTGGGGAAGAACATTTGATATTGATAAAATTCAAAAATTCAAAACTCAGAATAATCTAAAATTTATTAATATATCATTAGATGATAGATTAGTATATGAGGCGAAAACTCCTTTAAATGAAAAATATAATTACGGTATTAGTGGGTTGAATAGTATTGTTGATTTAGCTTTAGTTTCAAATCCAGAAGTAGTTGATTGGTATTTAAAAGAAAATATACCTAGTATATTTTTTCCAATGGCTAGTTCATTAGAATTTTATTACCCTATGGATATAGAAAAAAAGTATGATGTAGGATTTATAGGAAATAAATATGGCTTTAGGGAAGAACTTGTAACTAAATTAATAAATACAGGTATAAAAGTAGAAGCAAGAGGAACAGGCTGGGAAGCAGGGAGAATAAAACTAGAAGATAACAATAAGTTTTTTAACGAATGTAAAATAATTCTTGGTATGGGCACAGTTGGTCATTGTAAAGATTTTTATACACAAAAGTTAAGAGATTTTGATGCACCGTTGAGTGGTGGAGTTTATATCACACATAATAATAAAGATTTAAAACTATTATTTAAAGAAGATGAAGAGATAATCCTTTGTGATACAGTGGAAGATTATATATATAAAATCAAAGAATTACTTAAAAATGAAAAAAAATTAAAAACAATTGCAAACAATGCTTACAATAGAGCAAGAGAAAACCATACTTATGAAAAAAGATTTTTAGATTTATTT
>CAZAOJ010000110.1:0-2641 GCA_964486745.1 uncultured Arcobacteraceae bacterium | reverse complement strand
TGTGATGCTTGTAGAGAAGAGTGTCCAAATGACGCTATTGAAGAGGGTGATCCAATATACCTAATAGATGCGGACAGGTGTACTGAGTGTGTGGGGCATTATGATGAGCCTTCATGTATTGAGGTATGTCCTGTTGATTCTATTATATTAGATCCAGATAACCAAGAAACAAGAGCAGAGCTAGAGTTTAAATTCAAACAACTAGAAGAAGAATACTAAAAAATGGCAAAAATTACTACCATCATAGATATAGGATCAAATTCTGTACGGATGGTAGTATTTCAAAAAACAAGCCGTTATGCCTTTACATTAATTAATGAGACTAAAAGTCGTGTAAAAATTAGTGAAGGTACATATAATAATGGCGGAAATCTTCAAGAGATACCTATGCAAAGAGCATTTGGTGCTTTGCAGTCTTTTATGCGAATATCAAAATCTTTAAAATCAAGAAAAATACTATGTGTAGCTACTTCAGCACTTAGAGATGCTCCAAATAAACAAATATTTATAAACAGAGTTAAAAAAGAACTGGGATTATCTATAAAAGTGATTGATGGAATTAAAGAAGCCTATTTTGGTGCAGTTTCAACTTCAAATTTACTTCATTTAGATGATTATATGAGTATTGATATTGGTGGTGGTTCTACTGAATTTTGTTTGATTAATGATAAAAAAATAAAGCAATATTTTTCACTTGATATAGGAACAGTAAGATTAAAAGAGCTATATTTTAATAATAATGACTTAGATGGTGCTAAACAATTTATATATAATAAGTTAAAACAATATGAAGAGAGATTTAAAGATTTTGAGATAAAAACACTTGTGGGTGTTGGTGGGAGTTCAAGAGCTTTAAGTAGACTTATAATAGATCAAAGCAAATATCCACTTGATACTCTTCATGGATTTACATATAAAACAAAAAAATATAAAGATTTATTTCAAGATATAATTTATGCAAAAAATGATAAAAAGCTAAAATCTCTTGGTGTTAAAAAAGACAGATACGATACGATTAAAGAGGGAACATTTATATTTGATACAATTTTGGAGTATTTTAATATAAAAACTGTAGTAACTAGTGGGGTAGGTGTAAGAGAAGGTGTATATTTAGCTGACTTATTAAGAACGTCAAATCATAGATTTCCTGCAAATTTTAGTATAAGTGTTAGAAGTTTACTTGATAGATTTGAACTTGATAGTAAAATTACAGCTTATATGGGTAGAAACATTGCTGGTATATTTGATGCTTTATATCCACTACATAAACTTGAAAATGAGTATAAAACTGCATTGGTTTTAGCAGCAAAATTACATAGTATAGGTGTGACTCTTAGTTTTTATAAGTATTCTGAACATGCCTTTAATTTTATATTAAATGGTTTAAATTATGGTTTTTCTCATGAACAAAGAGTTTTAATAGCACATATTATAAAATTTTCAAAAAATGCTGATATAAAAAAAGATGATATAAAAGAGTTTAAAGAGTTGTTACCATCGGTAGAGGTTATGCAGTGTTTATCTTTTATGATGAGTTTAAATATAAGACTTAATGTAGATTTGAGTTCTACAAAATTTGAGTATATTCTAAAAGAGGATATCTTATATATAAAATCTCAGAATAACTTATATCTTGCAAGTGAATTATTAAGTAAAATTCAAACTCCTAAAAATTTGAAAGCTATTTATTTAGATGATTGATAAGTTTTTATACTATATATTTTTGGCTTTTGTTTTTATAATAAGAGTTTTACCTATAAGTATAAGAAATTTATTTTTTAAATCTTTAGCTTCGTTGTTGTATCTTTTTGCATTTAAGACAAGAAAAATTATTAAAATAAATCTTGAATTGGCATTTGGAAAAGATGGTTTAACTCAAAAGCAAATAGAATCTATATCAAAATATTGCTTTTATAATATGTCTTTGTGGGTAAAATCATCTATAGAAAATAGTTTTTTATCAAAAGATATTATGAAACAAAGATTTCAGTTTGAAAATAGACAGATTATAGATAATGTACTTGCTCAAAATAAAAAAATTATTCTAATATCTGCACACTTTGGAAATCTTGAAGTATTGGGCTATGGTTTAAATGCCTTTGTAACACCAATGGTTCAAGTTGCAAGAGAGTCAAATTTTAAACTTATTGATAAATTTATCACAAAAAGTAGAGAAAAAGTTGGCGCTAAGATTGTGTATAAAGATGGAGCTATTAGAAAATTGGCAAAAGAGTTAAAACAAGGAAAAGTTTTATCTTTGATTATTGATCAAAATATTAATTATGTAGAGGGTACACCTGTAAAGTTTTTTGATCATGATGCACATCAGACTTCTGGAGCAGCATTTTTAGCTAGAAAATTTGATGCAGTTGTAATACCTGTAGCTATATTTAATCAAGATATTGATAAATATAAGATAAAATTTTATGAGCCAATAAAACAAATAAAAACAAACAATAGCAAAGATGATATACAAAAAATGACACAGCTTCAAGCAAATGCAATAGAAACTATAATAAAAGAGGATCCAAAACAATGGTTTTGGTGCCACAAAAGATGGAAAAGTACATATGGAAATATCTATAAAAAATAAACTTTTAATACTCAGTGATAATAAACCAGGACATCTAAACCAATCTAT
>CAZAOJ010000109.1:0-2708 GCA_964486745.1 uncultured Arcobacteraceae bacterium | reverse complement strand
ATTTTATCAATATCATTTGAATTATTATTATTTAAAAGGCCACCTAATACTACAGTAGATTTATCTTTTACAAGTACATTTGTAATAATCTCTTTTTCTTTAAAGGATGGAATCCCATCTACTTGATTTTTCCAGTCAATATCAGTTGAACTAGTTCTTATTTCTAAATCTACATATTTATTATCCATGATATTTTTTGCTTTTATCTCTAATTGAAGTCCATATTTTACTTTTTCAATTACAGTTACAGGAACACCAGTTGCAGAAATTGCTTGTGTTTTAAGTCTTATAGTTCCACCTGCATGAAATACTGCTTCTTTATTTTCTAAAGTTAAAAGTGTAGTTTCATCTAATACATTTGCTACACCCTCACTTGCAAGATAATTTAATGTTAATCCAACATTAAAATATTTTCCAAGGTAGTTTGCCATACCAGTTAATCCACCACTAAGGCTAACTGCACTTGCCATAAGTGTATTTAACGTATTATCAAGTTCATAATTTCTTTGAGCATTTACACTATCTGCACGGCTACTAGGAACATTATAAACTAAACCAGAATCTGGATCTGTAGCTTGAAGATAGTTTTTACTTGACACCATCCAATTATTTTTTATATCTTTACCTCTATCATTACTTATTTCTACTACATAAAGCTTTACACGTATCATTTTAGATGGAGTTGAAGTTTTTATCATGTTTACAAGCTGTTTATCAAGGTCTATACTAGCTTTTTTAAAAATCTCTGTTACTTTTTCTTTTTGCTTATAATTTTTTACAAAACCTTTTAACACTATAGTATTATTTGCTTGTTCGACTATAAGATTTGGATAGCTATTTTTTGCTAAAGAAATTATACTATCTAAATTTTGCATAATACTAAAATTTATTTGAATTGTACTATTATCTTCAAAACTCACTATTGCACTTTCATTTCCAACAGTTTTTCCTAAAACTTTTAATACCATTAATGGTTTATCTTTTTTATCTAAAAATTCAGCCACAATACTTTTACTATTTGTTAATTGTATTTTTTTAATTCTTTTATTAAATTCTAAAACTCGATAGTTATTTAAAGGCAAATAAACTGTTTTATTTTCAAATTGATCTTGAGTTAAGACTTTTTGATTAATATCATATCCCATACTATTTATACTTATAAAGACTATTGTTATAAAAATTATTAATAACTTATTCATATTTTCTCCTAATTTAAAGTAACATCTAAAGTACATGTTACACTATTACTATTTGACTCATTATATACTGCTCGTTTACTTTTTAATTGACTATTAAAAAATTTATACGAAGTATTTGTTGTTTGGGTTATAAATATCACCTGATAGCCAGAATCTGCAACTGTAGTACAATTCATATCAACTCCAAGCGTAGCATCTATGGTACCAATTGCAGATACTTTCATATTATTTAACTTATTTGAGAACTGTGTAGTATCCAATATTAAACCATCTTTTGAGATTCGTAAAGCACCATAATCACTTATTGCATCCATATTATCTTTTACTCTTATTATAGTGGCATAATTTATTACAAGAAACAATAAACCTGCAAACCCAATAAACATAACCATCCATAACAATATATTTTCTATGTATGCATGTTTCATGTTATCATTAGTTTTAGTCACAGAATCTATAGTTTTCATTTTTTACCTTGCTTATCCATATACTGTAATACACCACTAAATGTTATTGGTTTTACTTCATTTTTATGTACATATTTTCCATCACATAATTCGTACCAATCACTATTTATTGTAGAGATATTTCTATATGGAAGTATATAATTTTTATGTAATACTTTATTTACTTTTGATTTCATAGATGGTTTATATCTAATATATAATTTTCTTGAAATTCCAATAAGTAATTTATCTCTTTGAGAACATTCTTGAACATAATTTGTTCTAATCTTAGCACTTGTTTTTACTTTTGCTTTTGGATTATTTGCGTACTCTATAACTGCTACTTTTGTTTGTACAATATCTTTTGTTTTATACCAACTAACTGGATAATATTTCTTAATATATTTTTTTCGTTTTATTTTCTTTGCTTTTTCTTTTAATTCTTTTTTCTTTTTCTCTTTTAAATCAATAACTTTAATTTTATTATCTTCAACTACTGTTATACTATCTTTCTTAGGTTTTAATTCTTCAGGTGTAGGTTTCTTTGTTTTTACCATCCATAGCTGTTTACCTTTGTTATAGTCATTAATCAAATGTAATAACACATTTGGATCTATATCTAATAGCAACTGTTTTGCTTTCAATTCTACAGTTTGTATTTGAGTTTTCTTTTTTACAACTTTTTTTATTTTCTTTGTAATAATAGATTTTAAAGATGGCCGCCCATCTAATAAAAATCCCATTACCTTAATTTTTTTAGCTACATATTGAACAGAATATAAATCATTTATTTTAGCTTCAGTATTCATTGAGCTACTATATACAGATATAATATTTATCCAATCTCCAGCTTCAAGTGCATAATTTGGATTCTGGAAAAGTTTAAATGCCATATTATAACTAGTATTTTTATAATCTAAAACTTTTTGATCATTTGTTTTTATAATTTTTGGTACAAGTTTCTCTTTTAAAAACATCTCATTTTTATATATTGCTTCTTTTGCATACTTACCTAAAATACTTTTTTTAATTAAAGGCTTTGTTAATATATATTGCTTAGCAA
>CAZAOJ010000108.1:0-2719 GCA_964486745.1 uncultured Arcobacteraceae bacterium | reverse complement strand
TTTTGATAGAGGTATGAATTGTTGAAATATTGAGTTTTGCAAGAAGTCTAATAATTTAAGTGTAATTGCATTTAAAATAAAATGTTGCAAACAAAATACTTTAAATTTCACTTCAAAATCTTGGAACAATGAAGGTGAACTTTTAGAATTATGGAAAAATAATTTTTCAAATCTTGCTTTTGGAGAATTTTTAGATGAAATGATTTATAACAATAATATGTCTATAAATTTAATAATCATAATAGATTTAACAGATAAGCTAAAAACATTTTATATTGAAGATAATGAGAATAGAACAAATTTTGCTTTAGGTGATATACAGATATGTTTAAAGAACAATGACCCTATTATAATGTATGGAGAGATATAGTGACACCTAATGAATTAATTAATAAATTTTATACAGATAAAACATATAAAAATAGTTTGATAAGCAAGGTAGCGACTAAACAAAGTAAATTTAGTCCTTCTGAATTATCAAATCATCGAAAAGATATGAATAATTTATATTATGATTTACTTTTAGATAAAATATCTGATGAAATTTATCCATATAAAAAAGATGTAAGACTAGAGGAGACTATATGAAATCAGTTTTATTCTATAGCTTTAAAGGTGGTGTTGGTAGAACTCAAACTATGCTCAACATGGCTAAATACTTGTCCAAAGAACAAAATAAAAAAATATTATTGGTTGATTTTGACATATATGCACCAGGACTATCATATCTAGCAAAGTTCAATTTTTCAACAGAAGAAATAAAGCCTAGCTATATGTTAGATTTCTTATTAAAATCCTTTGAAGGGGAGAAAGTTAAATTATATACAGAAAAGATAGCTGACAACTTATATTTAGCACCTGCCTATAATATAAACATCATGAAAAATAATCATAATAGCTTAAGTGAATTCTCTCAGTACTTATATTCTTTAAAAATGGGTGCTCAAAATAGAAATGAAAATGCTATTACTATCGCTGACAATGTTTTTAAATATATAATGGAAACTATCGAAAAAGATAATGATTTTGATTATGTTTTTTTTGATGCTAGGACTGGAGTAACAGAAGTAAGTGATATATTGTTTTCTAACTTTTTAGATTTAAAAGTGATAGTCTCATCTTTTAACAAACAAAATATAAAAGGTACAAATAGTATTTTAGAGCTTCTATCTGAACAGATTGGTAAAGAGCATAAAATATTGAGAATTCTTTCTCCTGAACCTCAAGACTATAAAAGAGGGGTATTTAAGACAATTGAGCAAGAAGCTGATTTAAAAGCTAATAAAAAAGATGAAGATTTAAGAAAACAATTTGATTGGATGGGAGTGCATAAGATAAGTTATGAAAAAGAGATTGTAGCAAATGATTTTGATGCATGGAATAATGTTAGCGAAAATTATAAAAAAGAGATTATCAGTATATCAAGTTTAGTTCAAGATAAATTAAGCACAGATGAACGATTAAAAGATATATTAAGCTAATGACATATAAAGATTTTTTATTAGAAATTGGAATTAAAAGTAATCTTTCATGGAATTTTTGTTACGAAAATACAATCAACAATGAAGATATAAATGGGTTGTTAAATAATATTGCTTTTTCATTTTTATCAAAAGAAAGTAAATTACATCTATACAGCTTAATAAGATCAACAGAATTAGATGATTCACAAGCCATGAAAATTGAATTTCTAATTAAAGAAGAATTTAGTGAAATTTTCAAAAAGTATCCTATTAAAAAAATTTTAGTAGAAAAGTTCGTAGATAATTTACTAGATTGGATAGAAATTTTGTGTAATGATATTTGCGAAGACACTATCAATAATATTTTAAACAATATTAAATCAAAAAATACATATTTTTGGTATATTTTAGCTCAAAAACTATATGATAAATCAAATAATAATGAAAGTTTAATGCTAATTGAGAAAGTAAAAGTCTTATTTGATGAAAATTATTTATATGAAGATTTAGTACTACTTGAAGTGAAAATAATTCGGCGATTAGATTATATAAATGATGAAAATTTATTAAAAAAATTATGTAAATCATCAAAAGTAATGAAAAACTATAGTTATGAAAAAATAATTTTAAAATTAGAGTGCAGTCTTTTAAAGCAAAAAAATAATTTCAATAAAATATTTAAAAAATATTTTATTGAAATTGAAAACTTTTCTATTATTGAACTATTAAATGTTTACGAATTATCTATATTATCTGAAAATTTTGAAGTGATTGAAAAAATAAATCATTTACTGTTAAAGCATAATATATATGAATACCAAAGTTTAGAAGAACTAGATATCTATCTAATGCTAAAATCATTTCAAAAAAAGGACTATCAAAAGTATTTAGATTTTAGAAAAGAACTAGAATTAGATTATAGTTATGACTTCAGACATATAAATTGGTATTTACAACACCAACCCTCATAGATTTACTCAGCACTAAAGTAGCCTTTTAGAGACACAAAAACTTGCTAAAAGATGTAAAGTGAGACATCATAACAAAACGAAGGAGCCAATAGTTTACCCTAGCGGGAAAACTATTGCTCTCCTTAGCCGTTATATGAAGCCTAACGGCAAGATTTCCATCCATTCCATTGCAAAATGACATACTTTTAATCTTCCATAATAATACTTGCTATAACTCTTACATGTGTAAGATTCAAACTTTATGGGGATGATTATATTGCTAGAAATAAACTAAATTCTATGCAA
>CAZAOJ010000107.1:0-2750 GCA_964486745.1 uncultured Arcobacteraceae bacterium | reverse complement strand
GAGACCAATAATTTTCCCCAGCGGGAAAATTATTGCTCACGATAGTCGTTGCGTGACAAAATACACGATATACAAAGGATATGCATGAAAAAACTTTTAGTCTTTATATTATGGTTAAATAGTATTGTGTTTGCATCAGATTTTGATGTACCTATGAAAATCACATTAAAAAACAATACATATACATTAAAAAGTAGTTGTAGTTATAATATTGAAGATGGCGGATATTTTGATGGACCATCCTGGAATAAAAACAAATATAAATGAATTGCAAGAAGCAATTAGCGAGGCCTTAAAAAGAGATGATATAGTAGAAGCTCAAAAACTCATGGATATACTTAAGAAAATTACAGATGAGGAAAAATAAATGAGAATGATGCAATCTAAAATTTTACCAAAGGACTGGCTAGAGTCTGTGCAAAATTTTGATATAAAAAAGTCAAATTTAAGTGAAAATAATAAAATAATTGCAACATATTTAATACCAATTATTTTAGAAGAAAAAGAAAAAAGCTTAACTAATTCATTATGTAAATATTTGATTAAACATATTGTTTTTGAAAAAGAATTTTTAAAATACTATAATGATTTGCCAATAAAATTAATAAAAGATGCTTTTAATGAAATCAAAAATGAGCGAGGTGTAAATCTTGATAGAAAATTACATTCATTATTTATAGAATTTATAGTTTATAAAGATTTATATAAAAAAGGTTATGAAATAGTAGATTTTACAAGGAAAAAAGGTTCTTGTGATTTGGTCTTGAAGAAAGATAATGAAATTTATAACTTTGAAGTTAAATTTAAAGAATCAAAAGATATAGGATTATCAAGGTTATATGATTATATTGACGGGTATAGCCTTCTTCAAGAAAATGAATTTTTAAGAGATAAAACTTTTGAAATAAATCTAAAAGTTGATAGTTTAAACTATAGTAATTTAAAAAATATTTTAGAAGAAATTGATATATTTATATCTAAAAAGTCTGATATTTATGATGGGATAAGATTACAAATTTTTAATACAAAAAAACGAAATAGTTTAAACAGGGATATTAATCAAGCTGTTCAATATTTAAATAACTTTCATATACAAAAGATTGCTAATATAGATAGCTTAATTAATCAAATATTTATTGAAAATAATGGTCATTTAACTAAACTTATCAATAAATCTAAAAAATATAAACCTGAAGATAATTTTATAGGTTGCTTAGTTTGGAGCATTCCATTTCACATGGATATAGATAAGGACAGAATAAAGAGTGCTTTTGAAAAAATTAATTTAGATTTTGATTTGTTTGTATATACTGGAGGTATAGCAAAAGATGAATTTAATTTTTTTATACTCAAAAAGAAAGGAAATATATAAATGCCAACAATATCAATGTTTTATGGAATAATTATTAGAATGTATTGTGCTCCAAAGGAGCATAACCCACCACATATTCATGTTTATTATCAAGATGACAAAGCAATTATTGATATAAACAAAGTTGAATTAATAGAAGGTAAGTTACCAAAAAATAAATTAAGAGTTGTTTTAGCTTGGGTAGAACTTAGAAAAGAGGAACTTTTAGCTGATTGGAATTTAGCTCAAAATGGTGAATTACCATTTAAAATAGATCCATTGAAATAGGAGGTTTAATATGTATTTAGCTGTAAAAGATGTAAAACCATTAGAAAATTATTATTTACTTTTAAAATTTGAAAATAATGAAGAAAGAGTTTTTGATGTAAAACCATATCTAAATATTGGAAAATTTCAAGAACTAAAAGATGAAAATTTATTTAAAAGTGTAAAGGTGTGTTTCGATAGTATAGAATGGGCTAACCAACTTGACTTAGATCCTGAACTACTATATGAAAAATCATACAACAAATCAGAGAAGCTAACAAGTTACCCTGCGGCTAACTTGTAGCTTACTTCGGTCGTTGCGTGTTCCCGCGCAGCGGGAACACGCAACGGCGAAGCTGAGCCCTGAACGTGCCACCAGCCTTTTGTAGTGTTCCGCTACGCCGTTATGAAACAAAGCAATATATTGACATTGTGAATAAAAATGAATATAATAAGATATATAAATATTCAAAGGATGTTTAATAAAAACAGTTACAATGAGAGTTGATGACTCTGTTTACGATATGATAAAACTAGCTGCTGAAGGTCAAAAAAGAAACTTATCTAACTTTATAGAGTTTGCTACTATGCAGTACCTAACATCTTCACAGTTTGTTGATTGTCAAGAGATGAATGAGATTTCTAGTGATAAAGAACTTGTTGAGAACCTAATGAATGGTTTAGAAGATTTAAAAAATAGTGACTATAAAATTGTCTAAGTTCCAGATAGCAGAAACAAAAACATTTGAAAAGTCTAAAAAAAAAATAGATAAGAAATTATATGAAAAAATCAAAAACTTTGTTTATCCTCAATTAAGGGAAAATCCGTTTTACGGTAGTAATATTAAAAAACTAAAAGACGACCTTGAAGGATATTATAGATATAAAGTTGGAAATTATAGGCTTTTTTATCTTATTGAAGATGAAAAACTTATCGTTATGGTTATAGATTTTAAACATCGACAACAGACATATGATTAACTACATAACAAAGGCGATGTATTGGTTAGACTCAATCGTTATTCATATCATACAAACAAGGAAAAAACAAAATGATATTTCAATTACACTTAAGCCGTCAATTTACATCAGCATTGCTGTTGTTTGCTTGCACACTACCTGTTGTAGCACA
>CAZAOJ010000106.1:0-2776 GCA_964486745.1 uncultured Arcobacteraceae bacterium | reverse complement strand
TATCTATTTTTGCATCTTTTATATTTTTTTCTACGAAATTATCCTCTGCATTTTTTAATATATTTAAAATAACTTGCATCATCTCATTTGGAAATATTTTGATTTTATCATCATTTTTAAAGTTTGTTTCTATAGTGATATTTTTATTTTTCATAGAACTACTAACTATTTTTAATGCTCTATTTATAGGTGTAGTTAAATTTAATATCACTTTAGTATTATCTTCTTTAAAAAAATTCCTAAAAGCATCTATAGTTTTAGATAAAAACTGTACATATTCACTTATATCGTCATATTTATTATTTACTGATATTTTATAATCATTTAATTCATCATCATTTTTAAAATTTATTCTAGGATTATTAAGTTGTAATTTTAGTCCAATTATAGCACTTCCAATTGAGCCTAAAGGTTGTCTCCATTGATGTGCAATCATACTTATCATCTCTCCCATTTGAGCTAATTTTGATTGATGCATAAGTATTTTATCTTTTTTAGTATTGTTTTTAATATTTTCTTCAATAGTTTTAACCATATTATTAAAGTTTTTTGATAACACTCCTATCTCATCATCACTTTTTACATCTACTTGTACACTATAGTCTTTATTTGCAACACTATTGGTCATATTAGATAAAATAATAATTGGCTTTAAAAATTTTACAAAAAATATAACACTTACTATAAATGATATTATTATGACAATTAAGCTAAGATATAAAATTGAATTTTTTAACTCCATTGATGTTTGCTTGAGTTCATTTATATATGCAGAAGATGCAATATACCATTTAAATTCTGGAATATACTCTACCCATGAAACTTTATCATAAATATAATGTCCAATATCATCTGGTTTATCCCATTTATAGTATATTGTTTTATCTTTTGTTTGTGTAGCTTTTACTATATCTTGATATATAGGATTTCCAGTAGTAGGATTAATCAAATGACTTGTATTTTTACCCTCAAGATTTTTATTTGGGTGGATAATCATATTTGCCTTATTATCTAAAATATAAATATATCCAGTTTTACCTATTTTAGTTTTATTTATCTCTAATTTTAGTTGTTTTATTAGCTTTGTTTTCTCTTTTTTTATCTCTTTTTCTATATCATCAATATAAACACCAGTTCCTATATAGAGTTTCCAAGGTTTAAATACTTTTGTATAACTTAGTTTTTCATAAGCTGTACCTTTTATTTTTGCCCACCAATAGTATGTAAATGCCTCACCATCTTTTCTTGTTTTTTCAATCATCTCTTTAGCAAAATATTTACCTTTTTTATCTTGAAGTTTCATATGATTTTGTCCAATTATCTCTTGATTTGCATGAGATACTAAATATCCTTTATCATCTAATATAAAAAAATATCCATTATCACCATATCTTAAATTTTGAATTTTAATATAAGCTTTCTTTTTTGCTTCTTCTAGTGTGTATTGGTTGTTTTTATATTCTAAATAATGATTTTCTAAAATCTTATAAGCAAGAGATGTAACATTTTTTAGATTTTTTTTACGATTTTTAATCTCTGCATTTTTAAAGCTATTTAGATATTGATGGTTTTGTTTTATTATTAGTATAATTTTCTCTAATATCTCTTTACTATTTTTTTCTTCCAATGACATAATCTTGTTGTCTATCTTTGGTAAAGCAATAAGCCATATAGTTAAAACATATCCCAAAATAATAATTATTATTGATAAAATAGCTTTATGAAATAGTTTTGATTTGTATATTTGAGTTTTTGAATGTATCATCAAATTCCTTTTCTAATTTTAAAAATATATCAACAACCATAGGATCAAAATGAGTTTTGCTACTATTTTTTATAATTTCTACTGCTTCTTGATGTGAAAATGCTTCTTTATATACTCTTTTGCTTCTAAGTGCATCATATACATCAACAACAGCTACAACTCTCGCACACATAGGTATATCTTCACCTTTTAATCCTTTTGGATAACCTGAACCATCCCATTTTTCATGATGATAATAAGCTATATTAGAAGCTACTTTTAAAAAACTATCTTTTTTAAATCTTTTTTTAAAAACTTCATTTGCACTATTTAACATCTCTCCACCTAATTGTGAATGAGTTTTAATAATCATAAATTCACTTTGTGTTAATTTTGATGGTTTTATTAATATCTCTTTTGGGATAAACATTTTACCTATATCATGAAGTAAAGATGCAAAAGGGACAAACTCTTTTAAATGTGAAGGACAATCTTTATTTTCTGGTAGATGATTAATGATAAGTTTTGTAAATTGTTCTATTCTTTTAGTATGAGAACCTGTTTCATTATCATAACTTTCAACCATATCAGCTATAGCTTCTAAAGATATTTGTTGTACAAACAATATCTCTTGGGATAAATCTTTTACTTTTTTATTTAAAGTTTGATTTAAATTATCAATTTCATTATGATATAATTCCATCCGTTTTTTAGCAAAAATATTTTTACATGTTTGGTGTAGAATGAGTGATAATTTTTCTAAACAAATAGGCTTTAATATAAAACTTGATATATTTAATTGAATAAGATCTATTAATCTTTCTGAATCACTATAAGCAGATATTATTATAACATCTTGTTGAAGATTAATATTATGAATCTCTTTTATTAAAGTTGCTCCATCCATTATGGGCATATTGATATCAGTTATAACTAGATCATATTTACTATTTTTATATAATTCTAATGCTTCTATACCATTTATAGCTGTATCAATATCATTAAAATAATTTTCAAAAATAATTAAAGTCT
>CAZAOJ010000105.1:0-2817 GCA_964486745.1 uncultured Arcobacteraceae bacterium | reverse complement strand
CCCATTTTCTTTTTATGAATAGTTTTCTTAGTAGATTTAGGATTCTTTTTTTCATGATTATTATATAATTACTGTCCGACAGTAATTATACTTTATTGGATTTTAACAGCTGTTCTATTTCTAATAACTTCTTCTCGATTTCAGTATCTATTTCAGAAGACAAAGCATTTCTATTTATCTTTAATTCAAATTTAACTTTAGAAAATTTAGCCACATAATCATGAGATATTTTTTCTGTTTTTTTTGTAGATAGAGAATTGCTTTCCATTTTAGAAATATATTTTAATGCATTTACTCTTGATAAATTATTATTTATAATATATTCCATATATTCCATAATATTTGAATTTGATTTCACAGAAGTTAATCTTTCAATAATCTGAATTGGTAGTGGGATTGTCAAACTGTTATATTTATTGATAAATTCTTCTGATAATTTAGAAAATGACAGTAATGATCTAGTCTGAGCATAAGACATATTTATTAAATCTGACAATTCCTTAATAGTCTTAATATTCTCCATTTTCATAATATTTGAAATTGCCATGTATATTTCATATGAACTCAAATCTTCTCTAAGAATATTTTCCCATAAAGCCTTTTTTTGCATTAATGCAGAATCATATTTTACAATTATTGCTTTAATTTTTGTTAGTTCTGCAATTTTTGAAGCTTTAAGTCTCCTTTCACCAACAATCAATGTATATCTACCATTTATATAATTTACAGTTATTGGTTGATCTAAACCCTCTTTTTTTATATTATCTGCTAATTCTTTTAACTTTTCTTCATTAAAATATTTTCTTGGTTGATATGGATTTGGATCTATTTTATCAATACTTATCTCTTCTATCATTGTTTGTTTAGATTTGATTTGTTCGTCAATTTTATGCATACTTTTTTGCATTCCAGCAAAAAGTTTATTTTTCTTTCCCATTTTAATTCCTTTCACTATCTAAAAAATATAATTGAGTAATTATATTTTTTGTTAATTCTAAATATTCTAAATTCATATTAGATGATGTATCATCAAACATAATTGGTCCATCTTGAGACTGCTGCTCAGATGCTTTTATTGAATGTGATATTGCTGGTAAAAGTAATATCGAATTATTATATCTTGAATATTTATGAAGTGCATTTTCTATTGTAGGCATATTTAATTTTGCAATATTAGTTTGCTTCTTATAATCAGTAATAATAGCACCTAATACTTCTATATTATGTCCTTTAATTTCTTTATAATCTTCATTTAACCTGTATATTCTTTTATATACTCCACCTAAACCTTCAATTGAATATTGTTCTGGTTTCATACCAATAATCATTGCATCAGAAGCCATAACACTCATTCTCCAAGTAATATCCATTGATGGACTTGTATCTATTATTATAAAATCATAATCATTTTTTAATTTCTTCAGCAATCTATTCAAGATATTCTCAGCATTCGAATAATTAAATAATGCTTCTTTTTCAATATCCCACTCTAATGAATTTGGTAACAAATCAAATTTCCCAACTTTAAAGTGTTCTGATTGAACATTTACAATTGTTTTGCTTAATTCAACTTCTAATTGTCCTTCTTCATAATCTCTCATTTCTAATAATATTTTAGTAATATTTCTTTTATCAAAATCATTTTCAATATGTAGTTTATTAATTGTCGATGCATTTGATTGATTATCCATATCTACTAATAAAACTTTTTTGCCATAAAAAGCTATTGATGATGCTATATTAATAGAAGAAGTTGTTTTACCTGATCCACCTTTATTGTTACCAATTAAAAAGGTAAAACATTTATGTTTATCAGAAAAAGTTTCAGCTTCATATTCCTCAATATTTTTTAAATCTTCAAAAAAAGAAGGTATTTTAAATACATTGTTTTTAGAAAAAGATGGATACTCATTATTCTTTAATTTTTTTGATGCTGTTTGTCTTGTTACACCAAGAATAGATGCAAATTCATTTAGTTTTAA
The DNA here is from genome assembly GCA_964486745.1 of uncultured Arcobacteraceae bacterium. Lineage (GTDB taxonomy): Bacteria > Campylobacterota > Campylobacteria > Campylobacterales > Arcobacteraceae > JAYEFX01. The sequence goes on along the minus strand of CAZAOJ010000105.1, from coordinate 835 downwards.
AAAATTACTCATTTCACTTCCTATTTATATTTTACTGTCCGTCAGTATTTAAGCAACATTCTAAAATGAACTTATGTTAACATTATACATTAATTAGAATAACAAACAGATAAATAACTTAACATATATATAAAAAAATACAGAAGAGGTTAATTTATATAAAAATGGTATAATATATATTAAGAGGAAATTATGAAACATAACAATATTTTAGAAAAAATAAAAAAAAATCATTTTGATACATTAAAAAAGAACAATGCTGTGACAGATGCAAAGAATGGAGAATTATCACTAGGTGCAATGAAAGCATTAGATATTATACTACAAGCATATCAAGTTAATAACAGTAAAAAAATATCCATGGAGTTATCCTTTTTAAGGAAAAAATTAGGATTGGAAAGAAACAATGATTATGTAAATAGAATAAAATCATATATTATGGAATTAAAATTGCCATTTGAACTTAGAGATTTTAATGATTTTGAATCTGGTAAAAGAGTAGAATGGGCACTTACATCATTTCTAAATGATGTAAAATCTTATAAAGATTCTCAACATTTAATTGAAATGAATATATCTGATAATTTTATTGAGTACATGGTTGAAAAAGCAGGTTATACTAATATTGACATAGAATTATCAAAAAAATTTAAAACAAAATATGGTTATAAAATATACGAAATGTATTTAAGATATTACACAATGCCAAATAAAAAAGATCATCAAATTAGTTATATTAAAAAAGATATAAATGAATTAAATAAAAAATTTGGTACAAACCATAAACACAAATCCAAAATGTTTGAAGGAATAAAAAGAGGAATTAATGAAATAT
>CAZAOJ010000104.1:0-3056 GCA_964486745.1 uncultured Arcobacteraceae bacterium | reverse complement strand
ACGAGGAGACCAATAATTTACCCTAACGGGAAAATTATTGCTCACGACAAACGTTGTGTATCAATAGTTAAATTAGTTAAAGGAAGAAATATTTGAAGTCAGAATTACAAAAAAACAATCTTTTTCAAAAATTAAAAGAACTCGAAATAGAAGAGTATGGCGAAAAAAATTATCCTATTAGTAATAATGTAGAAAATCATTTATTTACAGTTACTGAAGTTCTTTTACGAAATGTTACTTTGTTTATGCCTGAATATACTCTTCATGATGTATCACATAGTATTAAAATACTTAATATTATTAATAAAATTTTACCATCAACAATTGAGTTAAATATTGTTGAGTTACAAATTCTTATTTATGCAACTTTTCTACATGATATTGGCATGGTTATAAATAGAGAAGATGCTGAAAAATTAAAACAAACAACAGAGTTTCAAAAAATAACTATGGAATTTGGGCAAGAAGCAAATGAAGATGATATTCTAACAGAATTAATACGAAGAATACATGTGCAAAGAAGTTTAGATTATGTTGATAATTTTAAAGAAAATTATTCTGTTTATCAAATTGATTTTAAATATAAAAATATAGATATTAGTCCTTACATTAAAAATGTAATAGAAAGCCATGAATTACCAGTTAAAGCTTTAAAAGATAAAAATAAATTTCCTATTGATAAATTAATTGATGAAAAAAGAGTAAATGTACAATTTTTATCTATACTATTAAGATTAGGTGACATTATGGATTTTGACATTCAAAGAACACCTTATTTTCTATTTAAACATATTAATATTAAAAATCAAACTAGCCTTATGGAATGGAAAAAACATATGGCGGTTGACGGTGTAGAAATCACTGAAGATATGATTGAATATCAGGCAACTTGTACAGACCTTGGTACACATAGAAAGATTGAAGATTTTTTAAGTTGGATTGAATTTGAACGTAAAGAAAGTATATCTCTACTAGATGAAGAACAAAATAACAATTACTATCTAAATTTAAAAGATGAAGTAAAATACAAGATAACACCAGATGGTTATATTTACAATAAGTTAGAATTACACTTAGATTATGAAAAAGTTCTAAATATCTTAATGGGTACAAATCTATATGACTCTGTTGATATATTTTTACGAGAACTACTTCAAAACTCGTATGATGCTTGTAAATATAGAAAAGAGTTGGAAGCTAGAGAAGATGAAGATTACAACCCTCATATCACAATAAAATATTCTTCATTAGATAAAACTTTAGAAATCATTGATAATGGCATAGGTATAGATGAAGATGTGTTTAAAAACTATGTTATATCAATAGGACAAAGTTATTATAAAAGTAAATATTTTCAAAGAGACAATACAGAGTTTAAGCCAGTCAGTAACTTTGGCATAGGTATTATTTCATGTTTTATGATATCTGATAGTATTGAAATTGAATCAAAAAAAGATGAAAAAAATGCAATTCATTACATACTAAATGTAAAAGAAAAATATATTGAACAAAAAATTACTACTAAAAAAAGGGTTGGTACTTCATTAAAATTAAAACTGCATGATGATTATATTAAAAAATTAGAAATAAAATCAATTGAACAGATAATAGAAGAAAGTATGGCTTATCAACCTATCCCTATTACTCTTCAAATAGATGATCAAAAAGATATTTTCTTAAATCAATCTAAAATTAGATTACCTGAAAATCATGAATTATCGCAAACTTCTCAATTTATAGAGTTTGATGATGACGACGAACTAGAAGGCTATATTATTTTATCGTCAGGGCATGGAGAACAACAGTTGTTTGGTGCGACCAAAATTGCACAGCAATACTTTGTAATAACTGGAAATGGTACAAATGTAAATCTTTCTCCATCATGGTTAAGACAAATTATTTTTAATATAAATATTCCAGATAAATATAAAATACAATTAAAAGCTTCGAGAACAAAGATTGAATTAGAAGATGAAAATTTTATAAAAATAAAAAATATTGTCCTTGAAAAAATTATTCAAAAACTTGAAGAACTTGGAAAAACAAATGGAATTAATTCTTTTTTTCAGTATGCAGGTGATGGTCGAGGTCGTAATGTTAAATATACTCAAAAGGAATATAACTTTTTAATTAACTTACCTTTATTTCAAGTTGTAGATGTGACGAGTACAGCGAACCAACTAGCTCTCTTAAATATTAGTTTTAATGATTTAATAAAACTAATCAGTAAAAAAGAAAAAAAAGTTGCAGTAATCCGTCAACAATATTTACAACAAAATTATTTATCAAATGTATTTCAATACTTAAAGAACGAAGGATACAACTATATAATTATTGACCGAATAGGCGATATTCACTATTTTTATCAATTAATTCAACCTTTTACAAAAATAAATTCTATTATGGTTAACGAAGGTATTGAAGGGTTTGCTTTTAATTCATTAACTTTAAAAGATAATATAGACATTTCACCTTCTATTTATACTGAAAAATACTCTTGGACAGATGTTACTGAAAATATAATGCAAAATTATTTTCTATTAATTGGAAATAATAACTATAATGATTTTGGAGTTATATCATTCAATAAAAAACATAAATTAGGTGAACTTTTAGAAAATAATAAAAAGAAAATTTATGTACAAGGTTTTTATAATTCTATAGAAAATACTTTTAGGCAAGTATTATTTCATGATCAAAAATTATTGAGTGATTTCAATTGGAATATTCAAAAATATCATTATTTTGAAAAAACTAATAATGCTGAGTCTTATGCTCGAATATTCGTAAGATGCCTAAACAATAGTTTTCTTAATAGTATAAATAAGATTTTAGAAGAAAAAGTTTTAAATGAATTAGTAAAAGATAAGCTTATTGATAGTAGTGCTATTAAAGATATTTTATTGACCAAAAGTGATTTTCCTTCTTGGTATTTTAAAGTCAATTAGATAAATACACAACAAAACCTAGCAACGAACACTTAGGTGTCGTTGTAGTCGGTCGTTATAAGTACAAAACAACTTTATCTTAAAAGGAATATTTTGGAGATTATAGAA
>CAZAOJ010000103.1:0-3237 GCA_964486745.1 uncultured Arcobacteraceae bacterium | reverse complement strand
AGATACTTTAAAGACCAAATATTTCTTGCATAAATACATCTTGTCCTTCACTTCAGGCGTTATATTCAAGAAGCCACATTGTCTGGAAATTTGAATATGCCTATTTTGAAAAAAATTGGTAACTTTAATTTTGGAGATTTTAATGAAAAAATTACTATGTATAAGTTGTGTATTAATAATACAAAGTATAAATTTGGAAGCATATGATGATGTGTATTCGGAAACAAATTCTTATAGTATACACCAAGTAAATAGCAACAATACATACAATGATAATAGTAAAGTTTTAAGTGACAACTCTTTTACACTGTTTGGTGGATGGGGAAATGATTATTCTAATTATATGAATAATGAATCTATTTTATATTTAAGTGCATATGTTACAGGTACATTTGGTGGTGTAACACAAGGAGCAGCTGGAGCCCAAATAGGTGTGTATGAGGATTTATATATTCTTGGTGAGTATGGTGTATATTCTGCACCTGAAGATTTTAATCTAGATGATGGAAAAGCTGCAGAAGGAACATTTGTAAATTATGGCTTATCATATCATGCCAAAATTAGTAAGAATGCATTACTAACAATGGAAGTAATTTATAGAAAAATGCTAGAAGAAAAATATTCAGATGGTAGCTACTTTTCGATAGATAAAGAAATTGACCATAATCAAGGATTTTTAATGTTTAACTTTATAGGGTTTAAAAAATCTGGGCATACTGGTTTAGAACTAGGTATGGGTTTTGGTGAAGATTTATTTACTTTTAAAGCTGGATTAAAATTTAGATATTTCTAATGATATTTAGATACTTAACACTTTGTTTATTATTTTCTATTTTAATAGCTAATAATGATTGTTTAGTAGATAATAAAAAAGCTCCTTTGTGGGTTTGTGGAGTATCTATATATGATTTAAAGTATAATACTGCAATAGGGATTGCAACTAAAAATAATTTACCTTTTAAAATTGTAAAAAAAATAGCAATTGCAAATGCACGAGTAAATTTAGCAGAAACTATAAAAGTCAAAATTCAATCTAAGATACATATGAGTACAACTTCAATTACTCACAATGGTAAAGAATTTGTTGAAAATGAGTTGATTGATAATATTCATACTGTTGCAAAAGAAAAAATAAGCAATTACACTGTATTAAAAATTTGGCAGAGTAAAAGTTATTTGTATGTTCTTATTGGGATACCATTATAGAAGTTAAAGAGTACAAAGATAGGTAATATATTTTTGTACTCAACCACTATATTAAAAGCACACATAGGAAGAAAACATCAACAATATACTAAATGAAGCCACCCTCAAGTTAAAAGCAAAATTACTTATATTTTCTGGAATTTCTTTATTTATAGGATTAACTAAAGCTTTGCCTACAAAGCTATCTTTAATAGGTCTAAGTTTTAATAATAATGAAAAAATATTTGGTTGGTTCTTAATTGTCATAACTATTTTTTTACTTATAAACTTCTTAGTTATATTGAGTTTAGATTTAATGCAATATTTCAAAAACAACCTTATTAATAATAAAGCCAGAAAATTCACAGGTGAAACACTTGGAATGACATATGATGAAATTGGTAAAGAATATGAAAGACAAGATAAACTTAATCAAGAGCAAAGAGGAGATGAAAGAACCGGTTCATTGGGAGATGAAGCAGATGATATAAAAAAACAGATTAAAGAACTTGAAAATAGTTTTGATAAAAAGCATCTTACATTTCAAAATATTGTAGAATTATTCTTTAATGTAATTGTGCCAATAATAGTTGCTATTCTTGGTTTAAAGTACCTATATTGCTTTTTATTACAGTAATATATTAAAGGATATAACAACACCTTGGAGAGGAAATAAATGCCCTCGGCGAACTTTTTAGAGTTCTTAGTTATAATCTCAAAAGAAAGATTATAGACTTGAAAAATTGCCAAAAGGGCATTTATTTCTCAAGTCAACCGTTAGCAATATAGCATTAACTACATTTAGGATATTATTATAAAAAGGATATATTATTAAAACTATTTTAAATATAAGATCTATTGAAGATATAAAAACTATACAAAATGCAATTTTAAGTAATCAAGATTTTGAAATTGGTGAAGTTGTTCCAATTAAATATACTGTAAAATTAATAGGTGGAAGATTTGATAATTATGATATAAACTACATTAATGCAGATGTTGCAAGAATAGTTTTAAGTGAACAAGAAAATTATACAAAATTATTAAATGAAATTACAAAAAAATTTAATATTGAGTTTACCGAAGAGAATAAAATTCTAAAATTCAAATTACAAAAAGGTAGTTTAGAAGTTATTAATGAAGCCTTGTCAATGTTGGAGGTAGTAAAAAATATGGAAAGTCAAGATATACTATATTTGTTTTTAGGAATAAGTTCAATGTGGTTTGGGCATTCAGCTTATAGTAAATACCTAGAAAAAGAAATTAAAAAAATAGAAGCTTTAAAAGAAAAAGCTAAAGATGAAGAAACAAAAACTATAATTACTCATACGATAGATGCACTGAAAGATGTTGCTCTAAATAAGCCTATTCAAGAGTCAATTAACAATAGAACAAAAACTATTTTATCAGTACTTAAAGAAGATGAAAGATTTACAGATGGAAATATTTCTTTAGATAATACTAATATTCAAGATTATGAATATTCAAAACCAGAATTAGATGATATAGAAGAAGAATTAATTGAAAATTATCAAATTGAAAGTTATAATTTCTATAAACCAGGTAAGTTATTTAAATTAGTTGGAATTCGACCATTTGCAAATTCTGAAGTTTTAGAAGCTAAAAAAAGAATTATTTTACTTCAAGAAGCAGACAAAAAAAATTCAGTTAAATTAAAAGTTAAGATTATTAAAGATGGATTAACAAAAACTATTAAAAATGTATATATTTTAGATTTGATTCAAAATAATGAAGGATAAAAATTACAATGTCAGTTAAACAAAAAATAAAAGAATTAGCAAAAAAGTATTCTGATAATTTAAAAAGTAAAATAGACAATAGAATGGAAGAAATGAAAGCAGATGATAAATCTCATTATTTAATTTATCAAGTTTTAGGAATATCAAATAAAGAAGGTCATTTAATAGATTTATATCAAAATAAAGGACGATTTTTATATAAATATGCAGGTTCATTTTTAGAAGAAGCCACTAAACTATGTTTTTTAGAAACTTTTCCAGAATCAGCAACAACTAAAATTCCAAATACATT
>CAZAOJ010000102.1:0-3294 GCA_964486745.1 uncultured Arcobacteraceae bacterium | reverse complement strand
GCAGAAAATGGTGCAACAACTGACCTTAGTTCTTTAGTGTTTACAGATATGGATGGAACAGAAAATAGCTTTGATGCATTTACAAGTGGAACTGATATTATTGCTGTAACAGCTGATAATCCTTTAAGTGGTACTACTGGTGCGACAATCAAAGGTGCTACTATAGCTACAATAGTTAATAGTGGTACAGGTAATGATGATATCACTTTTGCTTCTAACGGTATAGATAAAGTTTCTTATGTAGGTGCAGCAGATGGAGTAGATGGTTCAGATACTATTAAAGATTTTACAGCTGGAGCAGCTGGAGATATTTTTGATATTGGTGCAAAAGGAACTACTAATATTAGAAGTACAAGTACAAGTACAGCGGATATAGGGGCACATACTTTAGGTACTACTGATGATGTTGCTTCTGGTAAATATGTAAATAACTTTACAGATACAACATCTAATGCTATGACAATAGCTACTGGTAAACATGTTGTAGAAATTGCTGCTGCTGAAGGTCTGATAGCAGATACTGGTACAGATGGTATTAATGAAGTTGATTTTAGAGCTAAATTTGGTGCTGGTGCAACTGGAAGTGGAGCTGATAAAATTACTTTTAGTGCTAATGATAAAGGTGCGGGTTTCTTTACTGTTTATGATTCGACTTCTACTACAACAGCAAATGCATATTTATTCTATGTAGATATTGCTAAACATACAGATACTGCTAAAACAATTGGTGCTTCTGATACTGTTAAACTTATTGGAACATTTGAAGGTGTTGGTGCAAATACATTTACAGATGCCAATTTCTTCTAGAAATTGATTTTTTAAGGTAGAGTTAATTCTCTATCTTAATTAATATATAAGAGAATATATTATATATTTTTTTATATGTTAAAAGGATTAAGAGTAAATGAATTTGTTAAATGATTTAAAAAAAGGTGCGATTTTAATAAAAGATAGAAAGTTAGATGAAGCAGAAAAATTGTATATTTATTTATTAGCAAGAATGCCAGAATTTCCAGATGCTTATTATGGACTGTATAAAGTATTTTTATTAAAAGATAAAAGAAAACAAGCTATAGGTTATTTTACAAAGGCATTAGACCAACTATCAATATCTATAAGCTATAATGATATTCATAAAAAGATTTTTAACGATTGGAAAAGTGAATATAAAGAAGTGTTCCGAAAGGATTATGGATATAGATTTGTAAAAAATGATAAGCATGATCTCTATGTAGAACAATTAATTAAAAAAGAAAAATTTAAAGAAGCATTAATTTATATAAATAAGGTAGATTTAACCAAGAATTTACTTTTAGCTAAATATACAATATATAAAACCTTAGATGAAGATTCTAAAGCTATTAATTTATCATTTAAGTTATTGAATATATTTACTGATAATGTTAGTTTATGGTTTGATATAGGTAATTTATTACAAAAAAATGGTTACTATTATTCTTCTGTAAAAGTTTTTGTTGGTTTAGTAAAAAAGGATGAATCTAATTATGAGTATTTTTATAAATTAGCACATTTGGCTTTTGATATTGATGATTTTAATATAGCTTCAGAATATTTAAAAAAGGTATTAAAATTAAATAAAGAAGAAAAAAAAGCAAGATTGCAATTATCTATGGCATTTATTCAGTTAGGATATTTAGATGATGCTAGAAAATTATTGGAAGATGGTAAAGAGTATCATGATGATTTTTGTACAAATATTATTTCTTTACTTTCATTTATGGAAATAAATGGTTGTATAGACTATTTGGATAATGATGACATTTTAGATAATGGTAAATTTGTTTATTTAGCTCATTTATATGAAGCTTTATTAATATATAGAGGGAATGAAAAAGCAAAATTAGTATTAGATAAGATTGATAAAATCTTAAGTTTTAATACTTTTGATAAAGATAGAGTAAAAGATAAAACTTTAAAATATAAGCTTGATAAGCTAGAAAATACTATTGCTTTTTTTACAATAGGAAGGGGTGGAAGTTTCTTTTTTCATTCTTTAATAGATGGTCATAAAGATGTTGCCACAATACCAGGAGTATATTTAAAAGGTTATTTTGGTTTAGATACTTGGAGTAAAATTGTAAGTAGTAATAAAAGTGAAATTTTGAATAAATTTATGAGATTGTATGAACCAATCTTTAATGCTTCATCATCTAATCCTGTTCCTGGTGATCCTATGAGTGGGAAAGTAAATATAGGTGAGAAAAGTGGATTAACAACTTTAGGAAAAAATAGAGATATAAGTTTAAAATTAGATAAAGTAAAATTTATAAATATTATGAAGAAGTATTTAAAATCATTTAGTAAAATTAATGAAAAAGAATTTTTTAAATTAATTCACCTTGCATTTGAAGAATTGAGAGATGTGAATGTTAATGAGAAAAATGCTATTTTCTATCATATTCATAATCCTACTTTAATTGAATATATGAGATTTCTAAAAATTTTTCCTAATTCAAAAAGTTTATATATTATTAGAAATTGGCTTCAAGTATTGGAAAGTTGGATGCATTCTTCATATCCTAACTTTAAATTAGCTAAGAATTTAAGCTATGAAATAAGATTAGACAATTTTAAATTTGTTTATCAAAAAATGTTAAATACAATAAATACAAGAACAATTCATCAGCGATCAAATATGTTCTTGGGTAAAGATAGTGTATATGCTTTAAAACTGGAAGATTTAAAAGACAAACCAAAAGAGGTGATGCAAGCAATATCAAAGTTTATGAATATTGAGTATAGTGATGATTTAATCGAATCATCATTTATGGGTTATGAATTTCATTCAAATAAATCTAGACTAAATAAAGATATTTCAAAATTTGATAAATCAAGTGTGAATAGAAAAATAGGTGTTTTATTTAGTGAGAGGGATTCATTACTTTTAAATACAATTTTAAAACCTTGGAATGAACATTTTGAATATAAAAACGAATTTGATTGTTTAAGTGTTAAAAATGCTTTTAATGAAAATAAATTAACTATGGATTGGGAATTAAAACTTATGAACTATTTTGAACTTAATGAACAAGATATTTTAAGTGTAATTAAATTTAGAAAAGAAAAGTTTGAATTACTTTTAAATACACAGGATGAAATTAAAATTCAATTACAAAAAGTGAAGCTTATAAAGCCAGAGTTATAAAATGGTACTTTAGCTTTTAGGAATCAAAAAAGGGTGTCAGTCGCCACCTTAAAACACAATTAACAAAAAGGGTAAAAAGGGTGTCAAAAAGGGTGTCAGTCGCCACCTTAAAACACAATTAAAATATA
>CAZAOJ010000101.1:0-3501 GCA_964486745.1 uncultured Arcobacteraceae bacterium | reverse complement strand
AAAATAATTACTACTGTGAAGAGGTTGAAAAATTCAATGGATAAAAAAGTAAGTATACTTTATAAATTAATAGCAAAGATAAAAGAGTTTTATTATGATGAAAATACAGGTATATATTTGGATAAAAAAACATTGTTATTTTCAAATACAGATATAGAATCGAAATTTCTTACAACTTTTTATAAAGATAATTTATCTTTAGTACGTATTGGTTTATTGTTAAGTATGGTTATTATTCCTCTTTATATACCATTAGATTATCTAGTTTCAAAGGAAACTTTTAATAATATTGTTTATGGTCGAATTATAACAGTTATAATACTAGCTTTTATTTTTGGTTGGACATTTTCAAGAAAATATTTAAAATATACTCAAATTACAGCTATAGCGATAGATGTGACTTTAGTAACCTTAATGGTTTCGATATTATTAATATCATATAAAAATACAATTTATTATAATATAGGATATATACCAGCTATGGTATTAGTCATCGTAATAACTAGCTTCCTTTATGGATATAGATTTAAAAATTCTGTTATAGTTTCTCTTATTTCAACTACCATATTATTATATACAATATATTTTGTAACAGACAATGCTTTAATTACAGTTTTTTTATTAGTATTTTTTTATTCGATGTTTTTACTTATATCTATAGTTGCATATTTTAATGAGGCACAAAGAAGAAAAATATTTTTACAACAAATATTTGAAAATAAACTTCTTCGTACTATTGAAAATATTCATAAACACACTCGCGAATCTATCGAATATGCATCACTTATACAGGAAGCAGTAGTATCAGAGGAGCATGAAATAAAATCATTTTTTCAAGATAGTTTTGTTTATTGGATGCCAAAAGATACAGTAGGTGGAGATATATGGCTTTTTAATGAGTTACGTCATGAGGATGAATGTTTACTAATGTATATAGATTGCACAGGTCATGGAGTACCGGGGGCATTTGTAACTATGATAGTAAAAGCAGTAGAAAGAGAGATAGTATCAAATCTGAAAAAAAATACAGAGTTTGATATAAGTCCAGCAATGATTATGGGACATTTTAATAAAACTATGAAAATACTTTTAAAACAAGAGGATAAAAATAGTTTATCAAATGCAGGATGGGATGGAGGAATTATTTACTACAATAGAAGAACTCAAATACTTAAATTTGCAGGAGCAGAAACAGCACTCTTTTATACTGAAGTAAATGGTGATTTTAAAACAGTTGAAGGTAATCGTTACTCTGTAGGATATAAAAAATGTGATATGAATTATGAGTATAAAGAAACAGTGATAGAAGTAGAGGAGGGGATGAAGTTCTACTGTACTACAGATGGTTTTTTAGATCAAAATGGGGGAGAGAAAGATTTTCCATTTGGTAAAAAAAGATGGACTAATATTATAAAGGAGAATTACATTTATAGTATGGATAAGCAAAAAGATATATTTATAAATAAAATGAATCAATATGAATCGATGATAGTAGATAATGAGAGAAATGATGATATGACTGTTATAGGATTTGAGATAGGAAAAAAATCAGATTATATTGAAAAAAGTATAGAGGAGATAATAAAATATGAAGGAGTTATGACTCAAAATGTTATAGCAACTTGCCTGGATAATATAGAAACAAAGATATCAGATATAAGTATGATGGGTAATATATCAACAGTAACAATTGAGTATTGTCAAAATATAATGAAGTATTCTAAAAATGAAGAGATAAATTCAAGAAAGATAGTTCCTGCAGGAACTATAGAGATACAATGCATAGATAAAGAATATTATAAAATAATAGCTACAAATATAGTTAGTATAGAAGATAAAAAAAGGATAGAACCTAAACTAGAAGAGATAGCTTTATTAGATAAATCAGGTATTAAAAAGAGATACAGAGAATTAAGACGTTCTGGACAAAATACTCATGAAAAAGGTGGTGGAATTGGTTTATATGAAATTGCTAAAGTGAGTTATCAGATAGAATATAGTTTTATAGCTATAAATGAAGATAAATATAGTTTTACAATGAAATCTTTAGTTGAGAGTAAAAAAAATAGATGAAGGTCTATAAAGAACTAATGTAATTTTAACATTAGTTCTTTTTATATGGAAATTAGTCTTTATTGCCTCTATATCCGCCAGAGCTTCTTCCACCAGAACGGTTTCTATTACTATTTCCACCACGGTAGTTTCCACGACCACGACCTCTACTATTTCCACCACGCTGTGCACTACGTGCTAAAATTGCATCTATCTTATCAGCAGGGATACCAATATTGTTTGGTCCTTTAATCTCTTGTTGGTCAAGTAGCATAGAGATAAGTTTATACATAATTTGCTCTTCATCTATATCTTCTTTCAATCTATCAAGAACTTTGTGTGCTTCATCATAAATTTTATGTTCTTCTACTTTTAACAAAATATTAAAGATAAAACTAAATGCAAATGAAAACTACTATAACAAAATTTTAGAGAATCAATCTAAAGAGTTTGAAATCCAATTAGAACAAAATCAAGTTAATCACGATGTAATAGTCGATAATTTATTTAATATGTATTATGTAGTACTAGCCTTAATTAGTATTGGAATCTTCCTTGGAGGTTTTATTCTAAACTTTTTTGCTAGAAAAGAAATAAAGAAAATGATTAATAATCAAATTATTATTGAACAAGTAAGTAAATTTGAAAGTAATGACGAATTTAATAAACTTATAAAAGATATAATAACTGAAGTTAAAGTAACAGATGAAGATATTGTAAGTGACCCTTTATAAAAAAAGTTTGGAGGAATAATAATGAGAAACACTGAAATATATAGAAATAATTCCATAGGACTATTAGCTGAATACAACCTATTAAACTATCCTATTGTAAAGAAACTTGCAAAAAAATTAAGTATTGTAGTTAAATATAATTCTTTAGATGATGAAATAAGTGGTAAAATAGAATACAATATAAAAAGTAAAAACGATGTTGTAATTACAATTAATCAAGATGAATTTGAATTTAGACAAAATTTTTCATTAGCACATGAAATTGGTCATTATATTTATGATATTGATTTTACAAGGGAATATGTGGAGATAGAAGACCAAACAACTTTTTTAAGAAGCAATATAAAAAATCCTATTGAGCAAAGAGCTAATAAATTTGCTGAAAGATTACTAATGCCTAAAGATTTATTTAATAGCAGAACTAATGAGATTAAAGATGAATTATTTTCAAATTATAATACTAAACTTGGTGTTAAAAATATTTATAAAATTGTAGCTAAACTAAGTGATGATTTTAATGTTAGCAAACCAGCAATAATAATGAGACTTGCTTCAATTCAAAAAATTAAAGCGAATATGAAAAATGAACTTTTCGAATATCATTCACTTTAAAATAATAAATATCTTAAACTCTAAATAAATTTAATATGTATATTTAGAAAAAAAAACACTAAGAGAAAAAAACTCTTAGTATTTCATTGGAAAGTAAAAAAGA
>CAZAOJ010000100.1:0-3566 GCA_964486745.1 uncultured Arcobacteraceae bacterium | reverse complement strand
TTTTATATTTTCATACATCTTATTACCCATAATATTCATCTTTTTAATATTTTTTAGTATTAATATTTTCAATCACCTAATGATAAAGTAAATTTAGCACCACCTAATAGTTCAGATTGTTCTACTTTAATATGAAAATTACATAATTTTGCAAATTCTTTTGCAATATAAAGTCCAACCCCTACACCCTCTTTTTCTCTGGTTAATACGGCTGTATCATTTTGTTCAAATAGATTAAATATTTTCTCTCTCATATCTTTATCTATACCATTGCCATCATCTTCTACTGTTAATTCAAATTTATTATCTATTTGTATCAAAGTTATTAAAATCTTTGTTTTTGAATATTTTAATGCATTTGAGTAAAAATTTGTAAATATAATTATTAAAATCTTTGGATCTATATTTGCATAAATATTTTTATCTAAATCTATAATAACTTCTTTATCATAAACATTTTTATATGTTGTAATAGTTGGTAATAATAAATTATGTATATTAACATTTTGTTTTGAAATTTTAAAATTGCCTGATTTTATTTTTCCAACTTCTAAAATATTCTCAATCATAAGTAATAGCATTTGACTACTTGCACTAATTTTAGAAGATAATTGTTCTATTTTTTGCTGTTTTTTTATAGTGATCTCTTTTTTGGCTGTTCTATTTATATAATCACTAAAAGATGTTACTGTATTTAATGGTGTTTTTAATTCATGTGTAAAGATTGTTAAAATATCATTTTTAAAATTTTCTAACTCTTTTTGATGTTTCAAAATCTCATGAACTTGTATTTTGACCTTTTTTTCTAAAAAAATTTTATATTGTAAATTTTCTTTTTCTTGTGATATTTGTTTTGCAACTTTCATTATTGAACCTAAACACTGATTCATATCCATAGGTTTTAGTATAAAACTATCGATTCCAAGTTGTATCATATCAATTAATCTATCTGAATCACTATATGCCGAAACTACTAGAATAGATTGATTTTTATTGATCTGTTTAATATCTTTGATTAGTTCCATTCCATTTTTATTTGGCATATTTATATCTGTGATAACTAAATCAAAATAATTATTTGTTTCATCTTTAAATGTTTTATATTTCTCAAGTGCTTCTACTCCATCTGATGCAGTTATAACTTTTGAAAAAAAGTTTTCAAATATTATTTTATTTTCTTTTAAAAAATTTACATCATCTTCCGCATATAAAACATTTAGACTTTGACTATATTGATACACTTCATTATATTCATACATTTTAGCTCCTATATTTTTTATTATAAAATATTATTTTAGTAGTCATAAACTTTGTTTCTACCATTTTCTTTAGCTTTATAAAGAGCTTTATCTGCTCTAAATAATGCTTGATCAATATTTGTTTCATTTTCAATATCTATACCATCTACACCAATACTGATTGTAAAATTAATCTTTTTATTATCTTTTGATATAATTAAATAATCTTCTACAATTTTTCTAAGCTTATGAGCAAGAATTATAGTGTCTTTTTTGGATGTATTTGGTAATAAAATTACAAACTCCTCTCCACCAATTCTAGCCACAATATCACTCTTTCTAGTATTTTTAACCATTATTTTTGCTAAGGACTGAATAACTATATCTCCATTTGCATGGCCATAAGTATCATTGATATTTTTAAATTTATCTATATCTATCATCATTACACTTAATGATGTTTTTTCTCTTATTGTCAAACTTACTATCTCTTGTGCAATATTATAAAAATAATGTCGATTATACAGTTTAGTAAGTTGATCTGTATTTGCTAATTCCTCTAATTTTTCTTGTGCTTGTATAAGTTCTGTTATATCATGACTAGTTACAACCACACCAGAGATAGCTCCACTACTTGTTTTACGAGGGTAATAAAACACATCCATATATCTTTTACCTATATTTTGAAAATTAAACCATTCTTTATAATGTATCTCTTTCCCTTGTAAACAATAGTCAAATCTTTCTTTTATTATCTTTTGAAAAATATCTTCACCCATTAATTGAGATATACTATATCCTACAATATCCTCATATTTTTTATTATGAGCATCTAAATATGCTTTGTTAACCTGTCTGTAAATATAATTTCTATCTATAAATGAAATATGATCTCTTGAAAGGTTTATAATATCACAAGTTAAATTTATCTTTTTTTTATTTGATATATTTTCACACACCTTAGCAATGGTATCTAAAAAGATATTCATATTTAAAGGTTTCATTAAAAAATTTGATACACCAATTTTAATTAAAGATTTAAGTTTATTAGAATCATCATATGCAGATATTATAATAACTTCCTGATTTGGATTTAATATTTTTAATTCTTTTATCATAGATATACCATCAAGTTTTGGCATAACAAGATCACTTATAACTAAATCAAAATAATTATTTGTTTCATCTTTAAATGTTTTATATTTCTCAAGTGCTTCTACTCCATCTGATGCAGTTATAACTTTTGAAAAAAAGTTTTCAAATATTATTTTATTTTCTTTTAAAAAATTTACATCATCTTCCGCATATAAAACATTTAGACTTTGACTATATTGATACACTTCATTATATTCATACATTTTTAATTATCCTATATTTTTCATCTATATTACACAATCTAAAGGTAAAATTATCTTAAAACAAACACCATTTTTTATATTTTCCACTTTTAAAATACCGCCATTATGCTCTTCAACTATTATTTTAGACATATAAAGCCCAAGTCCTGTACCTTTTTTTTCATCTTTTGTTGAAAAATATTGATCAAATATATTTGGTAAAATTTCCTTAGGTATTCCACCTCCATTATCTTTTATAGATATGATTAGTTTGTTTTCTTCTTTATAAGTTTTTATATCTATTTGTTTATTTTTTGTATCTTTTTCTATAAAATTATCTTCACTATTTTTAAGTATAGTTAAAATCACTTGCATCATCTCATTTTGAAACATCTCTATATTATCATTTGTGGTAAAATCAAGATTTATATTTATACCTTTATTTTTCATAGACCCTTCTACGATTTGCAATGCTCTTGTTATAGGTGTAGTCAAAGCTACTATCTCTTTATCTTTGTTTGGTTTAAAAAAGTTTCTAAAGTCATCAATTATTTCAGATAAAGATTGTACATAGCCACTTATATCATCATATTTGGCATTTGTAGATTGTATATATTTATCTAATTGCTTAACATCATTAAAATTAATTCTTTTACTTTGAAGATTTAATTTTAGTCCTAAAATTGCACTACTAATAGCACCTAAAGGCTGTCGCCATTGATGAGCTATCAATGATATTAGTTCTCCCATCTGTGCCATTCTTGACTGTGCTAATATTTGTTTGTCTTTTTCTTTATTTTTTTTAATCTCTTCATTTAATTCTTTTATATTAGATTTAAGTGTTTTATTTAGATTCTCTATTTGTTTTATATATTCTTGTTTCTCTATCTCATTTGCAACTTGATTAGCAAATAGTGTCATTATAGAAGAAACAAAGTCTGGATTTTCTATTGGCTTATGATATAAAGCTATTATGGCTCCAAATGTTTTA
>CAZAOJ010000099.1:0-3575 GCA_964486745.1 uncultured Arcobacteraceae bacterium | reverse complement strand
TGTCTGGACTGCAGTTCTCGAAGAATTGTTGGTGTTAAAAAACCGACTATAATAAGTGCGATGAAAATAGAGAAATAAAGTACTAAAAAACTACCAATAGTATAAACTAAAAAAGAAGCAATCCAAGATGTTATAGCATGACTCATAAGCCACTGTATTAGAGCCGTCCCCTCAAGGGTAGCACTAAAGTTGTCGGTATGAGGAACACCATTTTGTATAGTTACAGATGATGTTTCTATATTCATACTACCAAGAGAGTCTAAGCCTATTCCCGCTACTACAAAAAAGAGTACATATAAAATGAGCATACTAAAAATAAAAGGTAGTATAGAATACTTTATCATTTTACCTGTAAAAAGGTCTTTTAAACTAATCGAGAGTATGCTATTTTCGCTATTCATTTATGAATTTTCTTTGATGATTTTAAAAGAATTTTTTACATCTTCATCACTCATCTTACCTGAATGATAAAAAACTAAAGTTCCTTTTTTATCAAAAATTAAAATATTTGAAGCATCATCATCAATATCCCAAGTATTAACTAAAACACTTGCTTTGTCTTTTACATAAATTGTATCAGGAAACTCTTCTTGTTTAGAGTTTAAAATTTTCTCTATTACAAAGTTTGGCTTCCATGTAGCAGCAAGGTTTACAATAGCAATACTTTGAAAACTTAATCTTTTAGCATTCTTCTCCTCTTTAAGTGCAGCTGAGTAGTGCTCATTTACACTTTTTTCATCTGGATCAACATAAAACATAACATATACTTTATCTTTTATACTCTTTGAGTTCCAAGTACTTCCATCTTTAACATACCCGCCATTATCTCCTGAAATTTCAGCTTCTTTAGGAACTTCGCCAATCGTAGCCGCATTTAAGTTTAGTGTAGCAAGAAGAGCCACAAATAGTAGTTTTAGTTTCATAATTTACTCCAAAGCTTTTGATTTAGTTTAAGCTCTTCTACTATGCCTATGGCAAGGTGAAGAGTTGAGACATATTCCATCGCTATTTTATACTTTAATAGTGAATGAAAGATAGATGGCTCAAATAAATCCTTATTATATTCAATTGCTATATGGATAGATTCATTTATGAAAGAGATATAAACTGGATGTTTTGATCGTTTTTTAAATGTAAGTAATTTTTCCATTAGTAAAGGTGTTAATATATATCTGGCTTCAATCTGATTATCTGAATATACTACAAACTCTTTTTCAAACTCTGGTGAGTCCATCTTTACTAACTCATCACGATTGAAATTATTTGACTGTAACCAACTACCAATATAATCACCAAAACTGTTTTGTGCGACATCTGGTAAAATAATTGTTTTACCTTTAAAATGTTTATTAAATTCACAAACAACAAATAAACCTTGAAAAATTGTACTCCAAGTTTCTTTATGTTTTGAATCTTTATACCTCTTTTGTGCATGGATATCTGAAAATTGTATATCTACACCATCTATTTTACCTCTTACAAAGTCATTGCCATCTAACTTATCTACTCTTTGTGTGAAAATTTTAGAGTTTATAAAATATTGTTGTGGTATATGTAATTCACTTGTGTAGTGTAGGTTTTTATCAAATTCAGTTATTAGTGGTTCAATGATTTTATCTTTAAAAGTATCTTTATAACTTTTTATTAAAATATTATATATGAAGCCACCAACTCCAATATAGATAATTCCTACAACAAAAATTGCATCAAAACTTTGAAAAAATATACTCTTTATATAGATGATAAATATAGCTACAATAAATGTATATAAAATACCAACAATAACTATTCTATATTTTAATTGTTTTCTTTCATCTTCTAATTTTTTTAATGTTGGATAGAGTGTTTTATAGTAAAAGTCAGTTAGTTCGCTGAGGTTTTTCATAAAGATTTAAGAGTTAAAAAGCTCTTTTACATTTATGTTTTTTCTCTCACTCTCCGTGATTATAAAAACATCTTTTTTAGTGTAGTTCATTGCATTTGCCATGAAGTTTGTTGGTATCATCTCTAAAGCATTATTATAATCAGTTACAGCTTGATTGTAAGCTCTTCTAGCTGCTGATATTTGCTCTTCAACCTCATTTAGAGTCCCTTGAAGGTGCATAACATTTTCATTTGCTTTTAGTTCTGGATAGTTCTCAACTGCAACCATTATTGAACCTAGTGCAGAGCTTATTTTTGCATCTAGTTGTATCTTTTGTTTATCACTGATATTTGGTTTGTTGGCTTCTGAGCGAAGTTTTGTTATTTCACTTAAAAGAGATTTTTCATGATCCATATATTTACTAACACTAGCGACCAAATTTGGTATGAGATCGTATCTTTTTTTAAGCTGAGTATCCACACTGGCAAAAATATTTTCAACTTGATTTTTCTTTGAAACCAATGAGTTGTACATTAAAACTAATATAACTGCAACTACGATTAAAAAAATTAACATATAAAAATCCTTGTACTATTATGATCTACAAGTGTAACATTTTTTTAATTAAATATTTGAGTTATTGGAGATAAAGTGTATAGTATATATTAAAATATATAAGTAGATTACGGGGAGTAAAATAAAAAATTATTTTACTCAGTAGCGTTATGGATAGTGCTTTTTGTACCGTTCCAAGCGTTGCTTGTATCTTGTTTCATCCCATCCCATGTTGCAGAACATCCACTACTTAAAACTAAAATACCAATAATTGATAAAAATAATAAAATTTTTCTCATCTATTATCTCCTTAAATTAAATTTTTGATTTTATGAAAAGTTCCATTGTTGAAACTATCTCTTGTATTGTTCCCTCTCCAGAGATGATTTTTAAAAGGTTTTTCTTTTTATAAAAAGATTGAATTTGAGCTAATGGTTGGGTATAGACTTTCATACGGTTGTCAAAAACTTTATTGTTATCATCTGCACCACGATTACGACCTAAAACTCTGTCTCTTGCAGTCTCTTCACTCACTTCAACCTCTATAACACTGATAAGTTCAAGATCATCATTTAGGTATTCTTCTAAAGCATTTAACTGCTCCATACTTCTTGGATAACCATCTAAAATAATAATATCTGTTGGTGCTGATTTTATAGCATCTGTAATAGTTTTAATCGCTATGTCTATGGGAACTATTAGTCCATTTGAGATAAAGCGTTCAATCTCTTTACCAGTTTCACGACCACTTGCAACTTCAGCTCTTAACATATCACCAGTAGAGTAGTGAGTAATATCATCATTTGCTTTAGCTATTAATTCTGCATCTGTAGTTTTACCAGAGCCAGGAGCTCCGATAATTAAAAAAAGTTTTTTACTCATTATGCTTTAGTTTGTTCTCTAAGGCGAATATGTAGGTCACGAAGTTGAGTATTATCTACTTCGCTTGGTGCTTTTGTAAGAACACAAGATGCTTTTTGAGTTTTAGGGAAAGCTATAACATCACGAATACTTGCTTTTTTAGTCATAAGCATAATCATTCTATCAAATCCAAGAGCAAAACCACCATGTGGAGGTGCGCCAAATTTAAGAGCATCTAGTAAGAAACCAAATTTTTCTTGAGCCTCTTCCTCTTCAATACCAAGAAGTTTAAATA
>CAZAOJ010000098.1:0-3893 GCA_964486745.1 uncultured Arcobacteraceae bacterium | reverse complement strand
GTTTTTAACTAATTATTAAGATAAATATGACTAAAATGATAGCTAATAAATAGTTAGATATAGATTTTAAATAGTATAATTCTTACTAAAACTATAGGGAAATTACTTTGACAATAGAAGAAATAAAAAAAATTGTATTTAATGAGCAATCATTAAGTCTCATATTGGATATATTTAAATCAGCAGAAGAAAATAAAAATTTTAGTGTTTGGTTGAAAAAATTTCAGTTTACACATGGTGTATTTGATAAACAAAAAGAAGTTGATTTAGATAAGTTATCTAGTTTATATCAAATAAAATTACACTCTATTGATGATTTATTTAGATTAATTTTTGCATTAGAAAATTTCTATGTGTGGATTCTTCAACAGACAATATATATAAAAATTGAACAAAGCAAAGGTACAAAAAAACCATCTTATGAAAGAGATAAAGATTACTTTTTTAAAAATGGACTTATGAACTTTGAAATTGAAGATGAATGGAACTTAATAAATCAAACTGTTAGTCCTAGAGTAAAAAAAATTGCGTCAGAAGTATATTATAGCAATCTATTGAAATATGATCTATCTTGGGATTTTGATTATATTCGAGAAATTTATCAAATAATTTTTGATAAAAGAATTAGACATTCTGTTGGAGAGTTTTTTACACCAGATTGGTTAGCTGATTTTATAATTGATAATACAATAAAAGATGATCTAAAAGCATATAATAAAAAATTTTTAGATCCAACCTGTGGTACGGGTACCTTTTTGGTGCAAGTATTAAATAAGTTTAAAGATCTCTCACAAGGTAGTATATTTGAAAATGTTTATGGTATGGACTTAAACCCAGTATCAGTTTTGGCAGCAAAAGCAAATTATTTATTACAGTATATTAATTATTTTGGAAAGATAGATAATATAAAGTTGGAAATTCCTATATATAAACTTGATGTGATACATGATTATCCAGATCAGGAAGTATTAGTAGATTATATTGTGGGTAATCCACCTTGGGTAAATTGGGAGTATTTACCAGAAGAGTATAAGAATAAAACAAAACAGGTTTGGCAAGATTATAAATTGTATGCGGGAAAGGGGCTTGACTCAAATTTTTTAAAAGAAGATATATCTACATTGATAACATATTGTGTGGCAGATAAATTTTTAAATAATGGGGGAAAACTAGGTTTTTTACTGAAAGAAAGTTTAATAAAATCTGCTAGACAAGCAAAAGCATTCCGTAATTTTTATATACATACAACTAATACACCTTTGAATGTAATTAAAGCCATCGACCTTACGGAAATTAAACCATTTGAGGGCATAAACCCAAGAACTATTGCTTTAATTATTGAAAAGAATAGTAAAACAAAATTTCCTATTGATTATCAGATAGTTAAGACTATAAACAAAAAAAGAACATTTAATATGTACTTTAAATATAAGGATATTAAAGAAAAAATATTTATTGAGGAATTAATAGCTTCTCCTATAGATAAAAATGATTTTTCTTCATCGTGGAAAACGCTTTCTAAAATAGATATGGAATTATCAGAAAAGATACTTGGGAAATCATTTTATCAAGCTAGAACAGGTGTTTTTGCAGGTGGTGGCAATGCAATGTTCTGGCTTAATATTCTTGATTCAAAAGATGATTACGTTTTGGTTGAAAATATTATTGCTAGAGCAAAAAATAAAGTAGAACAAATTCAGATGGAGATAGAAAAAGATTATGTTTTTCCTCTGCTGGTAGGATCTGATATTTCATTTTGGGAATATAAATATTCTAAATATATTTTATGTCCACATACCGAACATACAAAGATGAATCCAATAGATGAGATAGAATTAGCAAAGTTGCCAAAAACAAAAAAGTACTTTGAACACTTCAAAGAGGATCTAAAAAAGAGAAAAGGTTTTACAGGATTAGATAAGCATATACACCAAGAATATTATTATGCTTTGCAGAGAATAGGAGACTATACTTTTAAAAGATATAAGGTTGCATGGAAATATATTAGTAAAGTATTTTGTCCTGTTGTTATAGAAACTGTAGAAGATCCTTATTTGGGGTACAAAAATATAATTCCTAATGAAAAAATTATCTATATTGGACTGGATAGCAAAGATGAGGCATATTATTTATGTGGACTTTTATCTTCAAAAATAGTTAGGACAACAATAGAGAGCTTTATGATAGGCACTCAAATTACACTAAGCATAATTAAAAATCTAAATATATCACAATTTAATAGAAATAATGACTTACATATGGCGTTAGCTAACGCATGTGAAAAAGGGCATAGAAACAAGTCAATGCAAGAAAAATATTTGAATGAAGTTAATGAGATAGCAGATAAGATATTTAAATTATAATATCTGCATATCCTCCCCTGATACAATTTGGTGTATTAGGAGATACAACATTATAGTGAAAGTTAATATTTTGACTACCATACTTCTGAAACATTGATACTGCTTCATCTCTTGTATAAATAGAATGAAATATTATATCTGTAATTCTTATTAGCCCTAGTTGATGTAGTTTCAACCCAGCTTTATATACAGAATTTAATTGAATAAAAGTATCAAATTCATCGAGCATTTTATCAATAGTACCTCTTTTGTTTTCAGCAAAACCAACCCCGTCAACAATACCCCATAATTCTTTATTGTATCCATATTGATTGTTATACTCTTCCAGTTCTCGTTTGATAGTTACAGTCTCATCACTCTTGTTAACACCATATTGCCCAGGATCTGATGTATGGATTAGACTTTGGACAAATGCGATACTTTCTAATTGATAGTCTTGTATTATTAAATCAAATGCCCAAGTTCTATTTGTTATTTTAGGTGATAACTCAAAAGTACTTTTAAGCACATTAGGATCTCTTGACATTGGATTTTCTGCCCTATCTTCTGGAAGAAAAGGTATGCCTAGTTCTTGTAGAAAAATTGCAAACCTTTGCTCCATACCATGTCCACGCCTTTTAGTTAACTTTTGTTGAGCCTCTTTTGCATTAATAAGCCGATCAATAAGTACAGTTGCTTGTGCAGCACCTATTATCTTCAGACTATCTAAGACTTGGCAGATACCATGATTTACTAAATACTGCACTATTAAAGAACTTGCTTCCGATGCTATATATGGATCAGGATCATAAATTTTCTTTTTAAAAAATGTAAGGGGATGTGTGTTTACATTATATAAATCTTGTCCTAATATATTTAGATTTGGATTACGATGATCTCTTGTTTTGTAAAAAATATAGCTTAAATCCAAATACATTCTTTTATCTGAAATACCTACAAGAGATCGCAGAATATCTATCATTTCTGGATCATTTTCAATAATATTTCTTATATCTTGACCTGTAACATTATTATGAAGATCTAACTGGTTGATTAAGTGACGTAATCGTGCTATATCTATAAATTGTTCTACATTGCCCGCTATTGGCATATTTTCTTGTGGTGAAACATGAAACCAAAATTCATTCTGCAAACTGCTTGTAATCACTTATCCTCTCCTTGACCTTGAAATAATATACATATATCTATTTCTAAACCATTTGCTAGTTTTAATAGATTTAAATACGATGGGTTGCGTTTTGCCCGTTCAAGCATAGAGATATATGTACGATCAAAGTCACATAGTTCTGCTAATTTTTCTTGAGAAATATTCTTATCGAGGCGAGATTTTTTTATATTGGCAGATAGTCTTTTTAATTCATTCTCTCTATTCATTTAAAAATTATATTAAAAAGAGGACATTATATCAACGGACAATAAGTCACATATCTAACAAAACCTAGCACCGAACAGGTGAACCTGTCGGTGAAGTCAGTCGTTATACAAAGAGATATTATGGGTAAAAAGAAAAGAAAAACATCAAAAGAAAGA
>CAZAOJ010000097.1:0-3981 GCA_964486745.1 uncultured Arcobacteraceae bacterium | reverse complement strand
TCATTCTTCCTGTTTGGGCTGCTGGTGAAACAACGCGAGATATAGATTTTCAAGAAAAGTTTAAACGATACAATCTCAGTATGGCAGATAGTATTAAACGTTCAAAAAATCAGATAACTCTTATTAAAAATGAGCATGATATAAAGAAAATAGATACTGGATTAATTATAGGTTTTGGTGCAGGTGACATAACTTACCAAATCAGAGGTACACAGTAGTGACCTATATCGCGGGATTAGTAATAGTAGGACTCTTTATTCTTACACTCAAATATTTTTTAGACCTAACAAAGAGACAAGAGATTACAATTTCGATTTTATTGTTAAGTATAGTTCTTGGAGCTATTGCTTACAATACATATAATTCAAACCAAAGAGAGAAGATGCTTGATGTAGTGACACGCTATAAACAAGGTAAAAGTATCCTCTGTGATAACAAAGAGATAAGTGCTAAAAATTATACACTTAGCATTGGAACATATACCTTTATAGGTAAAAAAGATACCCCAAACTATGCTGAAATGATTCCAGCGACATCATGTAAATAAGTTCTTTTTTACTTTGCTCCTGCCTTTCCAAGGACAACTTTAATAGTTTTAATAAGTATCACAAAGTCAGCCCATAAAGACCAATTTTTTATATACCATACTTCCAAATCATTTCTCTCTTTAAATGTAAGATTATTTCTTCCACTAACCTGCCACAGACCTGTTATACCAGGTTTAACTTTTAAAATAAAATCTTGACTCTCACCAAGCTTACAAGACTCTTGTAACATATATGGACGAGGACCTACTAAGCTCATCTCACCCTTAAAAATATTAATAACCTGTGCTAATTCATCTAATGATGAGGAACGTAAAAATTTACCTACTTTTGTAATTCTAGGATCATTTTGATACTTATGATACTTTTCATAATAGCTAACTTCGTCAGGATGATTTAGTAAATAATCATTTAAAATCTTATCTGAATTAACATGCATTGTTCTATATTTATAACAAATAAAATTATTATCATTCTTACCAAGACGATGCTGTTTAAAAAATATAGGACCCTTTGAATCAATTTTAACAATTAAGGCAATAATAATATGTAAAAATAAAAAGATAGGTAAAAGAGTTATAATAGCGATAAAATCGAAAAATTCTTTTATCCAAATATTTTTAGGAAGAAGTAGTTTATTTTGTATCTGAATAGTATTGTAACGAATATTTGAATACTCTATAATATTAGAGTGTGCAAAATTTATATCTGTAATATAAGGAACAATAAAAAGCTCACTAGTCTCTTGTATATAGATAGATATATACTTATTTAATTTTTCTGTAGATAATCCTTTAGAAATAATAATAACATTGTCATATTTCTCTTCAACATATGACTGACCTAAATACCAGTTATTTTTTATCTCTTTTTTAAATAAAGCAACCTCTTCTTCTGTTCCAACTATCAAAGTTTTTGTTTTAAATATATCAAAAGAGTAAAGAATTTTTTTCATATATCTACGAAATATAGGCATTAAAGTCATACCTAAAATAAAATAAAGAGAGATAAAAAGACGGGAGTACTCTAAATTTGTTTGCAGTATCGTAAGTATAGCTAGAACTACAAAATAACTAAGTGCAAAAGATTTAAAAATTTTTAAACTATCTTGCCAAAAATCATACTTCATCGTATATATTTTTTCAAGATAAAGTAAGGATAAAATAATGAAAATAAAAAATAAAAAATCTTTTAAAATCATTTCATTAAAATCAGGAATATCTGAATTTGATATTGATGTTCTAAAATAAGAAGCTAAATAAAAAATAGCAATTAAAAAAATAATATCAAAAATAATAAATAAAGAAGTTAGTGATTTTTTTTTCATAAGTGTATTATATCTTTTCAAGCTTAGAAGATATGAAATTTATCATCTCCTTTTTAAACCTATCAGTTGAAAAAACTTCTGCATACTTTGCTATATTTTTAGCTTGAAAAGATAAAGTATCAAATTTCAAAACGGCTTGAATAATACTTTCTATAGTCTGTTCTGCGAAATGCACCCCATTTATCCCATCAATAACAGTCTCTGCTGTACCTCCCTTATTTAAGGCTATAACAGGAGTACCACAAGCCATTGCTTCAATAGGAACTATACCGAAATCTTCCACTGCAGCATATACGAATGCCTTCGCTCTTTGCATATAAGAGATTAAGAGTTTTGTATCTTGATATCCAAGAATTTCAATATTTGAATTTGCAATTTTTCTAATACTATCATACTCTTCTCCCATACCAATAACAATAAGTTTTTTCTTAGGCATCTCATTAAAAGCTTCTACTATAAGTTTTGTTTTTTTATAAGACACTAAACGTGAAGCACTAAGATAAAAATCCTCTTTTGTTTCTTGAAGTATAAATTTTTTTGTATTGACAGGAGGATAAATTACTGTTGATTTTCTCTTATATGTTCTTTTAATTCTTTCACTTACAAATTTTGAATTTGCTATAAAAAAATCAACTCTATTTAAAGTGTTAAAATCCCATTTACGTAGTCTATTTAAACTCCATAAAACAAGTAACTTTTTCACTCCAGTCAATGAGGATGTATACTCATCATATAAATCCCATGCATATCGTACAGGTGTGTGACAATAACTAATATGAATTTGATTAGAAGTAGATTTAACTCCTTTAGCAACTGCCCACGAACTACTAAGAATTAAATCATATCTACTTAAATCAAATGTTTCAATTGCTGTAGTAAAAAGAGGCAAATAATTTCTAAAATATTTTTTAGCAAATGGTAGATTTTGAATAAAAGTAGTAGTAGCACTCTGTCCATTTAAAACTTCATAACGATCTTTATCACTTAAAAAATCAACTAATGAATAGATATCTGCATTAGGATATATCTCTAAGATACTCTTTAACACTTTTTCAGCTCCAGCATCCGTTACTAACCAGTCATGAACAATAGCAACTTTCATGATTTTAGTACCTCTTCAAAAATTTCAATATGATTATCTGCTGCTTTCTCCCAAGTAAATTTTTTTACTCTTTCTAAACCATTTTTAATCATGCTTTTTTGTAAATTTTCATCTTCCAAGAGTAATTCAATCTTCTCTTTAATATCAACAATGTCATTAGGATTACAGTAGAGAACAGCATCCCCTCCAACTTCAGGTAAAGAAGAAACATTAGAAGTTATAACAGGAGTTCCGCATGCCATTGCTTCAAGTACTGGTAAGCCAAACCCCTCATAAAAAGAAGGAAATAAAAAAAGCTTCGATTCATTATAAAGTTTAATAAGTTCATTATTACTAACATTACTTTTAAATATTATGTTCTTATGCTCTTGAACACTCTTTAGTAAATTTTCTGTCTCTTCATTTATAAGAAAATTAGAAAAAAAGTTTCCTACAATAAGTAAGCTAATATCTTTGTTCTTTAAAGATAGAAATGATTTTAAGACACCTACAAAATTTTTTCTTTCGTTCAGGCTACCAACATAAAGTATTTGATTTTTCTTTTTAAGATTCAATTGCTTAAACTTAGGATCAAATCCAAGATAAATAACTTCTATTTTATTTTTAGTAAAAGGATAAAGTGTAAGTATCTCTTTTTTAGAATAATTTGAAACAGTAATAATTTTATCTGCTCGTCTACAATTTATAGGAACAATAAATTTATAATAAATTCTAAAAAAAGATGAAAAACTTTTAGGATATGTTTGAAATGAAACATCATGAAGTGTAAGTAGTAGTTTTTTAGATTTTGGAACAAAAAGTGGAGCTATATTTGCAGGACAAAAAAGTATATTTCCTCTCTTAAAAGCTAATATAATATGTGTCCATAAATGTGCAAAATATTTATTTGATATCTTTGGTTCTACAGAATTTAATGTTATTTTTTTATTTAAAACATTTAAAAGATGTAATACATAGTTTTCAACACCTGTATATGTTTTATGAATTAAAACACGTTTATCAAAAAT
>CAZAOJ010000096.1:0-4032 GCA_964486745.1 uncultured Arcobacteraceae bacterium | reverse complement strand
TCCAAAATAGTATCCTTGGGAATAATCTATCCCCAAGGATACTATCTTATTTTGAACATCTTCATTATGGATATATTCAGCGATAATTTTAATACCATTTGCACGACAAATCATAATCACTGCATCCACAATAACCTGAGACTTTTTATCTTCTAAAATATTTTTTATAAAAGCTCCATCAATTTTTATATAATCAGGATCTATCTCTAAAAGTCTACTAAGATTAGAACTCTCAGCACCAAAATCATCTATTGCAATTTTAAATCCTAAAGCTCTCAAATGATCCAACTGATTTAATATCACCTGGTTATCTAAAGTTGTAATATCTTCTAAAAGCTCTAAAACAACCCGTGAAGGATCAATCTTGTATTTTTGTGCATTTTTTACTAATAATAATTCTAAATATTCTAACTGAAGATCATCACTTGTAATATTAATAGAAAATTCATATTCTGTATTATGAAATTTTTTAAAACTTTGTGCAATTAATGATCTTGTAACATACGACAAATTACCACTATCATGAGCTGCTTTTAAAAATAGAAATGGAGAGATCACTTCATCATCATCGTGTATTCTTGCTAAACACTCATATTTCTCTATTTTCTGTGTCTTATTATTTATAATTGGCTGAAAATAGGCTACTATATTTTCCTCACTAACAGCTTCTTTTAACTTATGTATCCAATATATATGCTGTTGTTTATCATGAACAAATTGTGAAGTTGAATTAAAAATAATATAGCCATGTCTACTTTTCTCTCTTAATTCTAAAATAGCCATTTCTGCTTGAACTATATTAATCAATCCCATTGAATTTGAGATACCAATACTTAATGAAAGTTTAAATTCAATTTCATCTTCAATAACTAATTCTGTTGAAGAGAAAAAAGAGAGTATTGATTCAGCTAAAACTTTTGCATCTTCATGGGTGTATAAATCCTCACTCATCAAAATAAACTGATCAGCAAAATGTCTAAACAGTATAAAACCATCAGGTTTTAACAAATCAAGATACTTAGAAAATGCTTTAAGTACTTCATCTCCAATTTCATACCCATAGGCATTATTAATACTTGAAAATCCATCAATATTGATTAGTAAAAAATTAACACGTTTTGAATGTTTTAAACTATAAATGAGTGCCCTATTATCTGCTACACCAGTTAAAGTATCAATACCACTTTCACAACACTCCATTATTTTCCTTTTACTAAAATAAACCTCTCTGGATATATTTTTCTATACTGAGGCATATTTTGACCTATATTAGCATTAATATAGGTTGGATCTGCAATAACAAATCGTCTATTAGCTACCTTAACACTATCTCCCTCAATCGGTATATACAAAGCTGTACTCATATGATCTTTATATTTTACACCAACAGCACCAACATGAAATAACTTCTTAACTAAATAAGAAAACAAAATAGCTCTATCTTCACAATCTGATTTATCATATACTAATGTTTCTTCAGCAAACATCACTTTTTCTCTACCAAATTGAAGATCATCAACTTGATATTTAAAAGCTTTTTGGACAAAATTTAATACAAAATTCATTGCATCACTTGCATGCTTTCCATCAATGTATTTTTTTAAATCCTTTGCAATAGCATTATAAACTTGAGCTTCTACCGGTGCATTAAAGAATACATCATATTCTGCCTGAGGATATGTTGCCATAAAATCTATAAGATTTTGGTTGTATTCAAATTTTGTTGTATAGCTAGTCCCATATTGTGTAAAGGACAAAACTTTAAGTGTTTTTTTCATAGGTAAAAGCGGTAAAGTATCTAAAGAAAGATCTAGACCTTTATTAGCACTTGGATAATTTTGTGCATAAGTATATACACTACCTACCCTTCCTTTCGCATAATGAGAAACAACATAGTACTTCATTTTATTAAAAGTGTAAACAGGAGTATTATATATAATTTTTTTGCTGTAATGCATCAAAATAATATTTTTACCATTAAGACCAACTTTTACATCATAACCCAATTTATTAAGCATAAACCATGTAAAAAGTTTTGCTTCATCATTATTATTGTAAATAGTTTTTGCACAATATTCAACAAGTTTATATACTCCCCAATCGTTTAGTAACAAATCTTTTTTATATCGCCTAACTTCTTCCAAAAGAGATTCATACTTATTTGAAGAAATGGCATCAAAATAATTTGCTATTCCTTCTTGATTGTATGGATAAAAACGAATCTCTTTCAATGATGCAGCAACATTAAAACCTAACTTTGCACCATAAAAATCAAAAACAGTATTTTTTTGAATCACTTTTTGTTCTAGAATTTTTTTTGGCTTTTCCATTTTTGGTAAAGTTTTTGGAATTTTCAAATAAACTTTTGGACCAATACTTGGAGCCTTCTTTTCTGATACGATGTCAATTTTTTGTGGTTTTGGTTTTTCATACAATGTTCGACTCATTTTTGCCTTATATTGTTCCCAGTCTGCTTTTAGATAACCACTAAATTCTTTATCTGCTTCGCTTTTATAGTTAGTAAAAGATGTTTGTTGAGACTGTTTAAAATCTGAAAAACTATCTGCTACCAATGCAGCACTACTAATCAGAATTATAAAACTAAAATGGCCAAATAGCTTGAATGATTTTGGTTCCCCAACCTTGTTTTGTTGCACGATCTACATCCCCCTCACTTTTATATAATATTTTTGCATCACTAATACTTGCAGAACTAATTCTATTGAACTGATCAATATCATATGGTCTTATAACACCACTAATTTGAATAATTTGCTTTTGATCATCTATCAAAATTTCACGTTTACCGGTAATAAAATAGTTACCATTTTGCATAACTTTAACAATTCTAGCAGAAACAGTTGTTGTAAAGCTTGCATCTTTTGTAGCTGTAGCTTGTCCTTTGTAACTTGTTACTGATTCAGAGGAAAAACCAGCATTTGAATAACCATTAAGATTATTTACAGCTCCTATTAACCCATCACTTGCACCATTACCTGTAGCACCAGGACCAGTTAATGCACCAGTTGTAGAAAAAATCCCTCCACCAAGTTGAGACTTATCACTCTCAGAAAGCTGTTTGGCACCTTTATTAGAACTTTTAACATTTTCAGATATAACAACTGTTACAATATCATTTACATTCATAGCTTTTCTATCTGAAAACAGTGGATTATCCCCCTGCCCAAATATACTTCCTGTTGCTCCAAAATCCTGTTTATTTTCTCTTGAGGGCATTTGTTCTACATATACTGGTGGTTCAAAGTTTAACTCTGGATCAGTTAAGTTAGCAGTACAACCGTCCAAAAACAGTATAACATAAAAAAGTATAAAAGTGTGTAAGATACGATTTGACATATTTTCTCTTTCTCAATATATTGTGATATAATAATAGCAAATACAGTTCCATTAAAAATAAAGGTTAGAAAATGTCTCTAAAAGAAACAATACAAAATGATTTAAAATTAGCAATGAAAGCAAAAGACAATAAAAAACGTGATGCTCTAAGATTATTAACAAGTGCATTCAAACAAATTGAAGTTGATGAACGCAAAGTATTAGAAGATGCTGATATTATTAAAATAATTCAAACACAGGTTAAACGTAGACAAGATGCTGCTCTACAATATAAAAATGCACAAAGAGAAGATCTAATGCAGATTGAATTAGATGAAATTCAATATTATCGAGAATACTTACCAACTCAACTCACAGATGAAGAATTAGAAGTAAAACTACTAGAAATTGTCAACCAAGTTGATGCTTCTAATATCAAAGATCTTGGTAAAGTTATGGGAGTTGCATCAAAAAAACTTTCAGGACAAGCTGATGGCAAACGCATAAGTGAAATTGCTAAAAAGCTCTTGCAATAGAACCATATCTTGGTTCTAAGCTGTA
This sequence comes from uncultured Arcobacteraceae bacterium, assembly GCA_964486745.1. Classification (GTDB taxonomy): domain Bacteria; phylum Campylobacterota; class Campylobacteria; order Campylobacterales; family Arcobacteraceae; genus JAYEFX01. The sequence continues at coordinate 135 of CAZAOJ010000096.1, read as the reverse complement.
AAAAAATAACCTAAACTAAAATCACCAATCCAAAAACCATAAACAATTGAAGTACTATTAAAGATATAATAATTGATTGTAAAATTAAAGTAATAATCGAAGAAAAGAAGAGAAAGTCAAATCTGATTTAAACTA
>CAZAOJ010000095.1:0-4142 GCA_964486745.1 uncultured Arcobacteraceae bacterium | reverse complement strand
GTCCCTAGTCCCAGATGTAGAATTTACAACTAAACCATCAAAACAATTAAAATATTTATAAAAGTAATTATATCTTTTAAGTGATTACTTTAGGGGTTTTGATGGTTTAGTTTACTATATAAAATTTTATTATAATAAAATCAATCTTCTGTTAATCTACTCTCAATTAAAGTTTCAAGTATTTTGGAATCTATCCCATTTGCCATGCAAATAGCTCCTAGATGTTCTCTCTCAAATTTTTCAGGATTGGTTTTTCTTAATGAACGGATAGTTGTTTCACTTTTATTAAGAAATCTAGCAAGTTTAGTTATTTGAACTTTACCTTTGTTTTTACCTGTTGTATTGTTAAAGTGTATCATCAATAATCCAACTTTTAGAAAAATCTTTATCTTGAAATAATTGAGTTAAACCTGTAAGTTGTTTTAATCTTAGTAACTCATCAGCATCCATACCTATATGTTTCATTATCCAATTATCACCTAAACCAGCTTCAACTAACTCTTGTACTATATTTTGCATAAGTTCTATTGAATGTTCTCCTCTTGCACGATTATGTCTAATTGTTGATGCCATCCTATCGCTTATTGGTTTATCTATAATTGATACAGGAATGCAATTATCTTCCCTTTTATTAATCACTTTATTTGTTTTACAAATTGTGTATCTATGAAAACCATCTACAATTTCATACATATCTATATCTTTTAGATAATAACAAACTATTGGCATTGTGTAACCATCTTCTAAAATAGACTTCTCAAGTAATTTCATCTCTGGTGGTGCTACACTATTTGGATTATATGAGTTTGCTTGAACTTTTTCAAGTGGTATCTTTTTAATATTATAAACTGGACTTAACATTTTATATCTCCTATAAGTTTTTATATTTCTCTAAAGCACTTTTTCTTTTTTGATTTTCATTTTTGGTTGGTGCAAATCCCATATATTTACAAGTGAAGTCATTTTTCATAATAACTATGCACATTCTCTTGTACGATGGAACTGATGCAAAACCTTTTATATCTGCTTTATCTGGATACTTTTTAAAAGTAATCACCTCTTTATTTGATTGATTTGAAGTTTTACCTTTTTTACTAAAAGGTATTTTATTTGATTTAAGCTCTTTAATAATTTCATCATTTAATGCACCACCTTTTTTCTTCCAAAACTCGATAGATGTATTAAATTTTTTTTGATAATGCTCTCTTAAATTCTTATCTAAAGTTGATAATAAAAAGTTTAAATAACTTTTCCATGTATGATTTTTAGGAAGAGTAATGTTTTTCCAAGCAAAAGCATTTGTATTACCATAGATAGAAGCGAAATTAACACCATTAACACGATTTACCATTCTAGCCCACATACTAGGATTAATTGTTTTGTATAGTTTTAGAGTGCCAATTGCACAATCATTAAATGGACTAGCTACTCTCATCTCATGAATTGATAAACCTGCTTGAAAAAATATATCATATAAACTATTGTAAGTATAATTTAATTTTGAATTTGCTATCCAAATATCGTTAGTAGTAAAATCATATACGGGATATATATTGTATAAGTTATCTGCTATTTTAGTTGTATATTTCTCATTTTGGAAAGTATTTTTTGTTTTAGCAATCACTCTAAATCTATTTAGACTTTCATCTGTTCTAATACCTACTAAACAAGCTGTTGTTTTTGCTTCTTCTTTTTTGTGTAGCCATTTTCCAAATTCTATATTAAAATTATAATCCGTAAGATTCTTATTCCAAAAATTAAAATTATGATTTTCTTCGTGAATACAGTTTTCTGGTAGTTCTCTAACCCATAAATCTTTTTGATTATAATTCCAAGGTCTCCAATATGTGTGAGACATGCTTACTGCACATTGTGTTTTTATTGGCATACATATATGATAAATATTAGCATATTCTTTTAAACTATTCAAAGTTGTTATTACATATTCCGTTGTCTGGTCATACTGAGCCTCATAGTCAAGATGATAAATTGATATTTTTTTCTTGATATTATTATCTTTCATATAATCAATTACTAAATTTAGCATAACTCCACTATCTTTCCCACCAGAGAATGAAACATAAATATTATCAAAGTTATTAAATACAAATTCAATTCTTTTTTTACTAGCAATATAAACATTATCTTCTTGATATAATTTCATAATTTTATAGCCTCCTCTTTTGAAATAAGTCTTTTGACATTATTTAAAACATCTTTTTTTTTGTTAATACTGTTTTGTATCATTATGTCTAAATTAGTATTACAATACATATTATGTATATTAACATCTTTAGTTTGACCATTTCTATAAATACGATGAATGGCTTGTATCATATCTTTATAATCAAAAGTTTGTGAAGCAAATATTATATTGTTTGCATACTGTAAATTTAAGCCAACACTACCTGAACCATAAGTTGTAATTAAAATATCTTTTTGAAATTCAAAGATTTTTAAATCATCTTTTTTATTTCCTGTTAGTTCTACTAAATCAAAGTAATCATTATAAAGTTTCACTTCATCTAAAAATTTAACATAAATAATTACTTTTTCTTTCTTCAATAAAATACTATTTACAGTTTCTATAATTCTATTAAGTTTATCAGTACAAATTGTAGTGTAGATATGCTGAAATTTTTGTGCTACTTCTAAAAATGAAGTTTCATATTTTTCTTTTAAAAACTTATACTTTTCTTCATTGTATCGGTGGTGCTCCTCTTTTGATAAATCACAATAATCACTATGATAATTAATCTTAACAGGTATATCTAAATCAGCTTTAAATATATAAGGTCTTATTGTTTCTATAAGAGCCTCTTCATTGCATGGTTTTGACCATCTTTGCCAACTTCTTTGAGTTCCATCTTTTATATAATATAAATAATTATTAGCAAATTGTGCTTCTGTCATGTTTAATATCTTTGGACTTATAAATTGTATTTGTGAATATAAATCAATTAAACCCTTTGAAAGAGGTGTACCATTTAGAATAAGTCTAAAATCAAAGTGGTGTGACATTTTTAATAATCTTGATGTTCTTCCACTTTCATTATTTTTAATAGTGATGCTTTCATCAACAATACAAAAAACTTTATTATTTCTTGCAGTATTAAATAAATCAATATATTTATTATCACTCATTGATACACTTTCAATTGAGAAGTATTTAATCTTTTTTTTTAGGAGAGAAGACCATTTTAAAATTTCCTCTTTATAAGATGAATTTTTTATAAGAGAAGCTGGAGCAATCCAAATTATGAGGTCATAATAGTTTTGTCTTGAAATTGCTAAATCTAAAGCAACTTTTGTTTTACCTGTTCCCATATCCATAAATAAAGCACCTGCTTTAAGTTTGGACATTTTAGCAAAAGCTTCCTCTTGTTCTAATTCTTGATTAAAATTTAAGCTCATCTAATGCCTCCTGATTTTCTTTTATTTCTAATCTTTTTGGTTTATTAATATAATCAGTATAACAAATATCATATTTATCGCAGAACCATTGTTCCACAAGTAGATAATTACCTTTAACCTTTGTACTAAAAATTGATTTTGGAATCCAAGCTTCTTTAAAAGTTGGTAACTTTACTAGAACTGCCTTATCAGTCTCACTTAAGAGACCAATAATCTTTACTTTTACTTTACTCATCTTCTGTGATAGTAAAAAATCTATCTATAAATTCGGTTGCTTCTAGTTCATACTCCTCTATTTTTTCCATAAAGTTATGTTTACCCTCACCATTTCTAAAAACTTTAAATGTAAAATCTTCTGTATAACCAATTGAAATCATATAGCCACCTTTACCAAATGTTCTTACAAGCTTTGATGGATGCCAAAAAAGATATTTTGTTTTTGGTATTTTAATTAAAGTTGCTTTACCTGTATCTACTTTTACTAAATTTGAATTAAGTTCTAAATTATTCCATGCCATTTTTCATTCCTATTATTAATATATCGTTATTATATAACGATATATTAATAAAGTCAAGTTATTTTTAAAATTTTAAGAAAAATGTAAAGAAGTTAGAAAATTCATGAAAGAGTATTTAAAAAATCATATCCTACCAAACCCTAAACCCTTTCCCACCAATAAATAAATCACCAAACTTATCATCCCTCATAATATATCGAATAATCTTGT
>CAZAOJ010000094.1:0-4161 GCA_964486745.1 uncultured Arcobacteraceae bacterium | reverse complement strand
AAAAAGGGTATAGAAATATTTTTACTCCTTATTGTGAAGCATATCATCATGAATCTATATCTCGAGGTAGCGAAAACACACAAAAGAAAAAAGTTAGATTTAGAAATGAGGTGTTGTATATGCAAAAATATCATCAAGATATATTGTTAACAGGAGATCCTTACTACAATAATAATTTGACACTTATTAAACAAAATTTTGAACTAAAGGAAAGTTAAATAATGAATAAAGCAGAGTTGTTAGAAAACAATGGTATGAAATTTATAGGGAATAGTGAAGTTCTAAAAAGTAAAAATAAAACATTAATAGTATTAGGTGTTGCTAGAGGTGGGACATCATTAGTATCAGGAACACTAGATAAATTAGGAGTATTTACTGGTGAAGCATCAATAGCACCAGTATTTGAAGATAAAAAATTAGCTGAAGCATATGAAAGACATGATTACCGTTCGGTAAAAAATATAATACAGCAATATAACAATAGCTATAACATATGGTCATTTAAGCGACCAGCTAGTATTGATTATTTGCATAAATTACATCAAGATTGCAATAATCCAATTTACTTGATTATTTTTAAAGATATTTTTTCTGTTGCGAATAGAAATAATATTTCAATGAAAATGGATATTGTTCAAGGTTTAAATAGAGCAATGCATGATTATAGGAAAATTCTTAATTTCTTAGATAAGAGCTCTATAAATGGTTTTTTACTTTCTTATGAAAAAATTATGCAGAACAAAGAAAGTTTTGTTGATACTTTGCGAATGATAATTGGAGAAAATGAAGTAAGTGAAAAGCAATATAATGAAGCATTAAGCTTTATTGAACCAAATCCAAAGGAATATCTTGATATTACCAGAATTACAAAAGCTGCAGGTGTAATAGATAAAGTTACTTTAAATTCAGTTTCTGGTTGGGCTAAATATGTTCACAATGATAAAAGTCCTTTAATTGAAATTATTGTAAATGGAGAAGTGAAAAGTAAGATAGTAGCTGATAATTTTAGAAAAGATTTAAAAGAAAAAAAACTTCATAAAACTGGAAAGTGCGGTTTTAATGCTAATTTAAAATTAAACATTGGAGATGTGGTAAGTGTTCAGGTTGTAGACGATGTGGATTTATTAAAAAATTCAAATTGGACTATAAAGTGATTATTTAAAAATAGGAAAAAATTTGACTATAGTCTTGTTATCAACATATAATGGTGAAAAATATTTAAAAGAACAATTAGATTCTCTTTTTACTCAAACATATAATAATATTAAAGTGATTGTTCGGGATGATGGAAGTAGTGATAAAACTTTAGAAATTTTAAAATCTTATAATGTTCACTTGTTGGAATCTCACAAAAATATTGGTGTAAAAAAAAGTTTTTCACTACTTCTTGAATATGCGATTAAGTATAGTGATGGGAACTACTTTATGTTTTGTGATCAAGATGATATTTGGAAAAAAGATAAAGTAGAAAAAACTTTACAAAAAATGCGGGAGTTAGAATCTCAATATAAAGATACTTCATTGTTGGTACACACAGATTTAGAAGTAGTTGATGATTCTTTACATATTCTAAATGAATCATTTTGGAAACATGAGTATATCAATCCAAATATAAATAGCTTCAATAGGTTGCTTTTACAAAATACTATTACTGGATGTACTGTGATGATAAATCGTAATTTAGCAAGCTTGTTATTACCTATACCAAATGATTCTATTATGCATGACTGGTGGATAGGATTAGTTGCTAGTAAATTTGGTAAGATAGATTTTATAAATGATAGGACTATATTGTATAGGCAACATGCAACTAATAGTATTGGAGCTAAAGGTTTTAGTTATTTATCTGTTTTGATGAAATTTTATAAAATTTTTTCTAAAAATGAGTTGTATTTAAAGATTAATATAATTCAAGCAAAAGCTTTTTTAGATATTTATAAAAATATTTTAGATAAGGATACTATTGAAATACTTGAAGAATTTTCAACAATTGAATCTAAATCATTTTGGCAAAAAAGAAAGATACTTTTAAAATATAAACTTTTAAAACAAGGTTTTTTACGAAATATTGGAGCGATGGTTAAAATATGAAAATAAACGCAACAATTGTACTATATAACAATGATAAGGTACTACTTGAAAAAGCAATACATAGCTTTTTAAATACCGAATTAGAAGTAAAATTATACTTGATAGATAATTCTGAAACAGATAAGTTGAAATATTTGGCAACACTTGATGATAGAATTGAATATAGCTTCAATGGTAAAAACTTAGGCTTTGGTGTGGCTCACAATATTGCTCTTCAAAAAAGTATAGATAATAATGTTCCATATCATCTAGTTTTAAATCCAGATGTATACTATGGTGCTGGTGTTATTGAAGAGCTACTTGAATATATGAATAAGAATCCAAATGTTGCTAATGTAATGCCAAAAGTATATTATCCTAATGGTAATCTTCAATATCTTTGTAAAATGTTACCTACTCCTTTGGAGCTGATTGTTAGAAGATTTATACCCTTTGCAAATGTTATTGAAAATATAAATAAAAAATTTGAACTTCGTAGCTCAGGATATGATAAAGAGATGAATATACCATACCTATCTGGATGCTTTATGCTGCTTAGAATTAGTCATCTTAAAGATGTAGGGCTATTTGATGGTGATATATTTTTACACATGGAAGATCTTGATTTAAATAGAAGACTATATATGAAATACAGAACTATGTATTATCCACATACTAGTATAACTCATGTTCATGCTAAAGAATCCCATAAAAGAAAAGATCAGTTGATATTGCATATAAAATCTACTTTTTACTATTTTAATAAATGGGGATGGTTCTTTGATAATGAAAGAAGAAAGATAAATAGAGAGTTATTAAAGAGAATAGAAGATATATGATAAAAGGTTTTAAAAGTGCATAAACGGACACTAGGTTCAACCGATATGATAATATCAGAGATAGGTTTGGGATGCGCTAGTTATTGGGGAAAGAAAATATTTAGTGAAACTAAAGCTATCAAAATAGTGCATACTGCAGTGGATAATGGTATAAATTTTTTAGATACTGGACATAGCTACTCAGGTGGCAATGCTGAAAATAGGCTTGGTAGAGCGTTAAGAACTGTTATAAATAAAAATGACTTATGTATCTCAAGTAAAGCTGGTACCAGAATAAATGCTAATGGCAAGCTATATAAAGATTTTTCATTACAGTGGATAGAAGAAAGTTGTCATCTAAGTATAAAGAATATTGGTTTAGATCGTTTACCACTTTTTCAGCTTCATGGTCCTTCAATTTCTGATTTAAATGATGAGTTGTTATATAAGCTTCTAAAACTTAAAAAAGAGGGGACTATCGGTGCAATTGGTATTAATACCTTTGACGATGATGTTATAGAACATATTATTGACTTAAAAGTATTTGATTTTATAATGCTTGATTATAACATACTAACTCAGCATAGAGAACCAATAATAGATAGTCTATATGATAATGGAATAGGAGTAATCGCAGGAGCAGCTTTAGCTGATTCACTTTACTCAAATGAGATATTTAAAATAAGAGGATTAAAAGATTTATGGTATCTTGCAAGAGCTTTAAAAAACTTTCGAGACAAGTTGATAAAAGGGCGTTCTTTTGGCTTTATAAATAACATAGAAAATATGACAGGAGCACAAATAGCCATAGCCTATGTGTTAAACAACCCAAAAATATCTACCAGTGTTTTTGGAACAACAAGTAAAGAACATCTGTTGGAGAATCTTAAAGGGCAAGATATAGTATTGTCTGATGAACTTATGGATAGGATTAGGAAAGTGGATTCATAAATGTATTCCTGACTTAGGACAAATATACTCGTATGTTCTTTTTTTATAATTTTTTACTCTATACTTTTTATGAGTAGTTCGTTAGAAGTAATATATCGGAATTTATACAAAGCAGTTTATCTAGCTTGTGGGGTAGTCGGATAATTACACTTTAAATTTGGGTGGCGAGTGGTTTACAATTTTTAAAATAGACCACGAGAAAATGAAAAACCAAATGCTGTCTTTGTAATATGATTGTTATAGTCAATTAAACTTTCACCATACCCATTAAAAAATTTAACATACCAAAATGTGTTTTTAGAGTTGAAAAATGGGTATGACC
>CAZAOJ010000093.1:0-4216 GCA_964486745.1 uncultured Arcobacteraceae bacterium | reverse complement strand
TTACTATTTTTTTGATTCGAAACTTATTAAGTAGGGTTTTTAGAGATGCCCTAAAAATTATTTTGGATTGAGTGCTATTAACAGTGCAAGTGATAATAACAATAGCGATGTCATGGAATATTTAGTGAACTACTATGATAATTTAGATAAAATTTATCAATAATTTTATAAGGGATAATATGTGTGATAATTTAAAATTAAAGTCAGTTAAAGAACTACTTGATGAAAGCTTCTTTATACCTTCTTATCAAAGGGGATATAGATGGACAAAACAACAAGTTGAAGACTTATTAAATGATATATGGGACTTTACACAAGATGTAAGACAAGATAAAAATAAAGGTTTTTATTGTTTACAACCTATTGTTGTCAAAGAAAGTAAAGAGGATAATTTTAAATGGGATGTAATAGATGGACAACAAAGATTAACAACCCTATTTATCATATTAAAATATTCTATTGATATTTTACCTAGAATGATTAAAAAGATTTATCCCCTTGGTTATAAAACACGGCTACAAAGTAGAGATTATTTAGAAAATAGATTAGAAGAAAATGATGAAACTAATATAGATTTTTTTCATATGCATAAAGCATATCTAACCATAAAAGAGTGGTTTGAATCTAAAGATGGGATGGTTCAATACCAATTTATTGAAAGATTACTTGATTATAATATTCAAGAAGGTATCGATGTATCAAAAAACATTAGAGTTATCTGGTATGAGTTAAATGAAGATGAGCAGTCTAAAGATATAGAGATATTTACACGTATAAACATGGGAAAAATACCTTTAACAAATGCTGAACTTGTCAAAGCTTTGTTACTTGAAGGGTTCAATAAAGATAAACAGTTTGAACTTGCTTCACAATGGGATAATATTGAGTACTCTTTGCAAAATAATGATTTTTGGCTTTTTATTAATAAAGAATTGAATACTAAAGTAACAAGAATTGAATTTATTTTTGAACTAATAGCTCATAACTATTTGATTGGCGATAATGAACATATCATAAGTTTCAAAGAAACTCTTAATCCTAAAATTGATGTTTATTATGTATTTCATATAATAAATCATATGTTAAATTTTGATTACAGAGATGAAGAAATGAAATTGAAAATAAACATTAACGAATATATATGGAGTAAAGTTAATGACTATTTTAGAATTTTAAATGAATGGTATGAAAACAGGGACTTATTTCACAAGATAGGGTTTCTTATTACTCAGGGTGCAAAAGAACATACTATATTAAATTTTATAAGTAAATATAAAAAATACAATAAAACAATTTTCATAAAATGTTTAAATCGTGAGATTCGTTCTTTATTTAAAAAGATTGAAATATCCAAATTAAGTTATGCTGAAAATAAAGACCATGATAAAATTAAAAAAACACTATTAATGTTTAATATTCAAACTATTTTAAATAATAAAGATTCAAATATGAAGTTCCAGTTTGATAGGTTTAAAAATGACAATTGGGATATTGAGCATATTCGTTCACAAAAAGATAAGTATCCAGATAAAAAAGAAAAAGAAAAATGGATAGATGATATGTTGTCTTTTGATACATCTATAATACAATCAAAAGATGAAATATTAGAGATGAAGGATGAAGAGTATAAGATTTTTTATAATGAAATGTATGATAAATTAGAAAAAGATAGTGGGGAAGACTTTGATAAACATAGCATAGGTAATTTAGCACTTTTGGATGCTAAGACAAATAGAAGTTACGGGAATGCTTTTTTCCAAATAAAAAGAAAAAGTATCTTAGATAATGATATGAATGGAACATTTGTTCCGATTTGTACAAAAAATGTATTTATGAAGTACTATACTGAAAATATACAACATATTAAAGTATGGGATTATTATGATGCTTTAAATTATGAAGAAAAAATAATAGAAGTTTTAGCACCATATATAAAGGGAGATGAATAAAATGAATAAATATACATTTTGGAAATTAATCCAAGAAAATACTATTGAAATTCCAATTATTCAAAGAGACTATGCTCAAGGAAGAAATAATGCTAAAGCAAAGCGAATTAGAAAAAGTTTTTTAGAAATTATTCATAAAAAAATTAAAGAAAAAAATAGTGGAAATAAATACTCATCTATAAATCTTGACTTTGTGTATGGTAAGATAGAAGATAAAAAACTTATTCCCCTTGATGGACAACAGCGTTTAACAACATTATTTTTACTACATTGGTACTTGGCAATGAAGGATGATAAGCTAGATGAAAATAGAAATACTTTGGCAAAATTTACTTATGAAACTAGAGTTAGTTCAAGAGAATTTTGCCAAGGATTAGTGAATAATAAGATTATACTAAATAAAGAAAGATTATCTAAAGTAATTGAAAATAAGAATTGGTTTTACAAATCATGGAAAAAAGATCCTACGGTATCATCTATGTTGCAAATGATTGATGATTTACATGAAAAATTTAAAGATACTAATGGACTTTTTGATGAACTAATTTGTTCAAAATATCCACCAATTACTTTTGACTTTTTACCCCTTAATGAGTTTAAATTAACTGATGAATTATATATAAAAATGAATGCAAGAGGTAAACCATTAACAGATTTTGAGGATTTTAAGGCTAAGTTTGTAGAACTTTTAAGTACTGAAAATAGAGAGAAACTTGATAATGCATGGACAGATTTATTTTGGGAATATAGAACTCTAAAAGAGGATGGCTATTACTATATAGATGATAGGTATTTAAACTTTTTCACTAACATAAGTTTGAACTTTTTTGTTGAAACACAAGAGATAGTAAAGGGAAATAAAATTGAATTAATTGATATATTCAGTATTTATCTATCTATTTACAGTGAGCCAAAAAATATTACTAGATTAGTGTCTTTGCTTGATACATTGTGTCTTGATAATATAGATACTGTAAAAGATGCTTTTAAATTTTTTATCGGCTTTAAGGGTGATGATTTAGAAAAAAAAGAAACAAAACTTTCGTATTGGGATAGAGTTAGATTTCATTCAATCACACAGTTTTTAATAAAAAATGGTGCAGTAACAAGTTTAAATCAAGAAAAATTCGATAAGTGGATAAGAGTAACATTTAATTTAATAGATAACTCATTAATTCAAAGTCCAGATAACTTTAAAAATGCCATTCGCTCTATTAACAAACTAGCTATAAACATGAATGATATTTATAGTTTTTTAGTCAAAGTACCAAAAATAGATTTTTTCTTACAAGAACAAGTTCGAGAAGAAATTATTAAAGCTATATTGATTGAAAAAAGCACTACTTGGAGAAATAAAATACATGATATAGAAAAACATAAATATTTTCTAGGTCAGATAGGATTTTTATTTAAATTTTCTAAAATTGAAGATTATTTTATTGAACATAAGCACTGTAATTGGGAAGAAAATTGTAATAAGGAGAATTTATTTAACGAGTATTGTGATATCGCTGAATTGATTTTTGATGAAAATGGTTTAAAACCTATTTATGATGAATATATTTTTGAGAGAGCTTTATTATCAAAAGGAGATTATCTTTTATATGCACGAGGAAATTATAGTTTCTTAATAAATAAAGGTAAGCACGAAAGAGATATAAGTTGGAAAAAACTTTTACGAGATAGTAATGACTCTAAGCTTGATGATGGAAGTATTGAATCTAGAAGAGAATTTGTAAAATATTTATTTGATGATTTGATTTTATGTAAAACTGAAGATGCTATTACTATTACTTTAAATAAAGTAATTAATGAATTTGAATGTAGTGATTGGAGAGAGTACTTTATCAAGTATCCTGAAATTATCAAGGAGTGTGGAACAAATAAGTTTATTAGATGGAAAAGTGAAAATAATATTTTACTGCTAGAGGGAGAGAGAACAAGTGGAACACACAGAGAATATTATACATATGTTTTATACATTTTAGTAAAAAGCAGTTCAAAAGTTTACAATGCTAAGAATTCTGTTGATGTAGAAAAAAGTGTTTACATCAACACAAATGAAATCACTTGGGATAATAATATTGGAAAATATTGTTTAAATGAAACTCATTTTACATTTGATGAGATAGTGAAAAAACTAGAATTAGAGATTTTATGATAAATCTCTCTAAATCCCAATACATCAGAGCCTTACAATGCCACAAATCCCTATGGCTCTACAAACACAAACCAGAACTAAGAGATTCTCCATCTACCAAATCAGA
>CAZAOJ010000092.1:0-4314 GCA_964486745.1 uncultured Arcobacteraceae bacterium | reverse complement strand
GAGTAGCTAATAAGTCACCCAAGGGCGACTTATTGGCTATCTTCAACCGTTATGTATCAAGTTGTCAATCAAAGAATAATCTGTATTTATTACTTTCATATGAATACTTTGCTAAAATACTTAAAATAATAAACAGGAACTTTAATGAACCTTCTACATATTTCAGATCTTCATTTTAATAGTGGCTCTTATAGTGTAGAACCACACAAAATTGAAGAGGGATTAATTAATTTAATTAACCATAATAAACAAAGTGATAAAGAATTTTATTTGTTAGTATCTGGAGATATCACTACAGTTGGAAAGAGTGATGGGTTCAATGAAGCTAAAACTTTTTTTGAGAATATTATAAAAAAAACAAATATAAAAAAAGAGAACTTTTTAGTTTGCCCAGGAAACCATGATATTTCTACTGAATCATTCAAAGAGTTTGATAAATTTTCTTATGGAATTAGGCAAGATGATAAATTTACTTTCGAAAAGAATAATTCAAATCTTTTTATAGATAATGAAAAATGTTTTCTATCTATAAATACATCATACCATTTAGACCATAAATTTGGAAAAATAGATATTGAACAACTATCACAGCTATTAAAAAAGCATGAAAAAGTAATTGGGAGTGCAAAAATTAAAATAATTTTCTTTCATCATCATTTATTAAATATTTTGGATAATGATAACTCAGCCATTAAAAATGCATATCAGTTTTTTCATATGATTAATAAATATAAATTTAATTTTATATTTCATGGGCATCAACATGCTAGACAATTATTTGATATCAACAATATAAAAATAAATACTATTTCAGCATTATTAGATAATAGAGCTTCTTCTAATTTAGTGGCATGTTATGAATTTAAAGAGAATAATATAATCAAAAAAGAAGAATATGTATATTTAAAGGATGAAATAAATGAAAATGGTACAAGCGGGAGTTATAAAAAAATATGATAGGTAAATTTATAGTATTTGAAGGTATTGATGGTTCAGGAACTTCAACTCAGTCCGAAATGTTAAAAGATTTTTTATTAAATGAAAATATTAGTGCTGTTACTACAGCAGAACCATCAAGTGGACCCATTGGAAATCTTATTAGAGAAGGTTTTAAACAAAGAGTTGTTTTTGTAAATGATCCAATATTATTTGATGAACAGATGGCATATTTATTTGCAGCTGATAGACATGACCATTTATATAACATTGTTGATGGTGTATTTGCACTAAACAAAAAGAAAATAACTACGATTAGCACTAGATACTTTTTTTCATCATTGGTCTATCATGTAAATGATGATGAGGAATATAACTTTGTTAAAAAGCTCAATGAAAAGTTTCCATTACCAGATTTAACAATTTATATTGATAACCCTGTAGACGTTTCTTTAAGAAGAATATCCTTAAGAGCTCATAGGGATACTTATGAGAATAAAGAAAAACTAGAAAAAGTAAGTGCTAATTATAAAAAAGTTTTTAAAGAGTATGATAAAAATTTATTAATTGTTGATGGCAGTTTATCTATTGATGAAATACATAAAATAATAAAAGAAGAGGTAATTAAACTTTATGAGTGAATATGAAAACATTACAAGTTTTAAAGAAATCATAGAATTATCAAAATCTGAAATAGCATCAGACGAATATAAAATAAATTTTAATATTAAAGTTGAATTTGACATAGATTTAATTAATAACTCATTAAAAGATGTTTATCAATTAGCCTTAGATTTTCAAAATCAAAAATGTCCTGATAATTTACATATGAATCATGGTGAGTATATTCACAAAAAAGAAAATGGTATTGATAATGTCATTAAAGAATTGAAAGAAAAAAAGACAAGCAATAGAGCTATAATTTCTTTAATAAATCAAGAGGATATTATTGGAAGTGGTGATAAACCAATTCCATCATTTATGATTTTACAATTTAGTATAGAAAATAGTAATCAATTATATGTAACTGCATATTTTAGAGCACTGGAGGTATCTAAATTTTTAAGAATTAATATTGAAGAAATTAGAATAATTATTAAAAATATTAAAACAGAAATACTTAATATTGACAAAGTTTTTTTAAATATTATTGCATTTAGAGCTTATGTTGAAGAGGATATCAATCCTTTAGAAAGAGCAGAATTAGATTTATTAATATCAAAAAAGATTTTTGGTATTCTTAAAAAAGAGCCTAAAGAGTTAATTAAATTATTAGAAGAAAAGAAAACTTCATCTACGATAATTGAGTATAAAAGTTACCAAGATATTATCGAATGGATGGAAGATACGGATAGTGCAGATGATATACATAAAGGTATAATGAAACCTATAATTAAAAAACTATTCAAAGATATTGTTGAAATATCAATAGAAATTGAAGATATAAGAACAAAAAGTTCTCATTCTCATGATATTAATAGTAAACAATGTAATTATAAAGATAAACTTGATGAATTGATTAAAGAGCTTCGAAATGACAATTGAAGAAATCAAAGAAAATCAAAAAATATTTGATAAAAAATATACGGGTAATATTGATTTTTTTGAAAATATTGATAATGAAAATATAGAACCGCTTGAGCATTTAATAGTATGCATGTTAGGAGAATTTGGTGAATTTTCAAATATTGTAAAAAAGATAAAGAGGGGAGATTTTTCTTTATTAGAGAAAGAAAAAGAACTAAAAGAAGAATATGCAGATATTTTTATTTATATGATTAAAATTGCTAACCAATTAGATATAAACATAGAAGGTGAATATATCTCTAAAATGAAAAAAAATGAAAAGAGATTTGAGAAATTTTTGAAATGAATTATTATAACTCTGATAGTTTTAATCAATTATATTTTAATCTTTTGGAGAATGCTTTTTATAGTACAAAACAGTTGCAGGATTCAAGAATAGGCAGAGTAAAAGATTTAGGAAGAACAGTATATCAAATTAAAAATGATTCTTTTAGGCTTTGTTTTTTAAAAGAAAGAGATTTAAACCCCTTTTTCGCCTTTGCAGAGTTTTCTTGGATAATAGAAGGTTCTAATAAACTAGATTCTTTAGAGTATTTCATATCTATATACAATCAATTTTCAGATGATGGACATACATTAAATGGAGCCTATGGATTTAGGCTGAAAGAACATTTTAAAATTGATCAAATTCAACAAGCTATCAATATTCTGAAAAATGATGACATTACTAGAAGAGTAGTTTTGACAATGTATTCTCCTGAAGATTTATTAAGTGACTCGAAAGATATACCATGTAATACAACTATATATTTAAAAATTAGAAATGCTAAGTTAGATATTACAATCTTAAATAGATCAAATGATTTATTTTTAGGAGTACCTTATAATGTCTTTGTTTTTTATTTATTACAAGTTTATATATCAAAAGCAGTTAATTGCGGAATAGGCACACAAACACATTATACCGACTCCTTACATCTTTACGAAAAACATTTTGACAAAGTTAAACAAATTATAAAAAACAATTCTATAAATGGAATAATAGAACTTGAAAAAAGATACAAATTTAGTAATAATAGCTATATTAGTATTAATCATAAAGATGTGATAAATAAAGAATTTTATAATATGGGTCAATCTCAATATAAACAGATGTTTATTCTATTTGATCAATTTAAGAAAGATAGTAAAATTAATTATGACAATATTCCAAAAAACTTAATGGGTTATTGCATGTATAATTGGTTAAGTAATAGAAAGAATATTAATAAAGAAGAAATTGAATATTTTAAAGATGAAGGAAAGAAAATGACAGATGCACAAATTTTAGGAACAGTTAAGTACAAAAAAGTAGAAGAGACAATCGAAATTCTACAAAATTTGAAAAATATTTATTTATCAAGTTTTGATGATTTTAAAAAAGTTATAATGGATTCAACAAACAACGATAGCATTATACAATTAAATATAGAGAATAAAGAAAAATTTATAAATATTATGTTACTTGTAGTTGTTATTGAAAGCTTATCTTCAAATATGTATGATAGAGAATTGAGAGAAGAATTAATGAATAAAATTAAGAAAGTTTGTCAAGTGTTAGAGATTAATTTAAACGATGTTTTTCACTTTTCAAAATATGAAGATGAAATAATCAAGATATTTAACTAGTATTGAGATAAGTACATAACAAATCGTAGAAGTCGAACAAGGCTACATTTCGAAAAGTTCCAACTCATATCTTCAAAGTTAGTTAAATAGTATCGCAAATTTTACTGAGTTATATCGCCTTGTCGCTTAACTCAACCGTTATGTGTCAACTAAAGCACCAAGCTTAGAGTTAAGTGGTTTTTA
>CAZAOJ010000091.1:0-4394 GCA_964486745.1 uncultured Arcobacteraceae bacterium | reverse complement strand
ACCAGCTACTTGTGCATCTTCATAAGCTAATTCACTTGCTGCACTTTTATTTGCTTCTCTGCTGCTTGTTGTGCACCTATATTTGCTTCATATCCTGAAGCTTCGGCTATAAGTAAACCTATAGAAAACTATGACTAAACTTATATAAAGCTATAATTCATCAAAAAATGATATAATTCATTATTAAACAGTATAAAGGAAGATAAATATGCTTATTGAATACAAAGTATCAAATTTTCGTTCAATTTATGAAGAACAGTCATTTAATATGATTTGTGTTAATAGTTATAAAGAAAAATCTGAAACGAATATAATTAAATATACAAACCAAATGAATTTGTTAAAGTCAACAGCGATATATGGTCCTAATGCTTCTGGTAAATCAACTTTACTAGATTCCTTAAATGTTTTTAGAAAAATTGTATTATATTCTTCTACTAAATTTAATATTAATGCAAAACTACCAATTACTCCATTTGCATTTGAACAAGCTACAGATACTAGCTTTGAAGTAACTTTTGTTGAAAATAATGTGAAATATATTTTTGGAATTGTTTTAAACGAAGAAAGAATATTAGAAGAATACTTAATAGCATATCCTTCATCACAACCACAAACTTGGTACATTAGAATGTATGATGAAGAAAATAAAGACTATAAGTATAAATATGGGAATTTTTTGAAAGGTCAAAAAAAGATTTGGGAAAAATCTACAAAAAAGAATGCACTATTTTTATCAACAGCTATTAATTTACAAAATGATGAGAATAATCAACTTTCACCTATTTATAATTGGTTTTCAACAAAATTAACATCTGTAAATATTAATGGTTTTTCTGATGAACTTAGTAAAGAATATTGTATGAACAATGAGAAAAAGAAAAAAATTATTTCATTTCTTCAGTTAGCTGGTATAGATATTTTAGATATAGAAGTTGATATAGAAAAAAGAAAAAAATTATTTTCAGATATTGATAATGTTGCTATAGGAGAAAATATTAAAGCATTAGAAACTGTTATGGAAAAACTACTTTCAGATTATGAAATAGAAAAATTAAAAAAAGATATAAAAATTAATTTTATTCATTCTAATGGGATTAGCCTAAAACTCCAAGAACAATCTGATGGAACAAAAAAACTTTTTTCTTTTGCTAGTCATTGGATAGAAAGCCTAGATAAAGGTAAGGTTCTATTTATTGATGAGTTAAATGATAATTTTCATCCATCTCTTGTAAAGCTACTTGTTGATATGTTTAATGATAAAGATTATAATCAAAATGGTGCTCAACTGATTTTTACGACACATGAAACATCAATTTTAAATCAAGAAGTTCTAAGAAGAGATCAAATTTGGTTTTGTGATAGAAATGAAAATTTAAGTACAAAAATATATCCATTATCTGATTTTAAACCTAGAAAAGATTATGAAAATATTGAAGATTCATATTTATCTGGCAGATATGGAGCATTACCGTATTTTCAAAAAGTCTCTTATAAAATGAATAGTTTGGATAATTAGAATGGGAAGTGATGATTTATTTAAAAAGAGTAAAGCTAAACGCATAAAATCTAAAACTACTCGTTCTATTAAAACTAAGGATTCAATAAAAAGAATCCTTATTGTTTCAGAAGGCATTAAAACTGAGCCTATATATTTTCAGTTTCTTATAGATAGGTTTAAATTATTGACAACAGATGTAGTTGTAGAAGGAAGTAAAGACAGTTGCCCATTAAAAGTTGTAAAATTTGCTAAGAAATTATATGATGCTTCTATTGAAAAAGGTAATAAATATGATTTAATTTATTGTGTCATAGATAAAGATACTCATGCTCATTACAATAATGCTTTAACTCTTGCACAAACATTTAAAAAAAATAATTTTACAATTATTAATTCTGTTCCTTGCTTTGAATTTTGGTTATTATTACATTACACTCATACAACTAAACCTTTTACGATGACATTAAATAAGTCAATCTGTCAATCACTTATAAGCGATGAACTGAAAAAATATCTTCCAAATTATGTTAAAAATATATCCACTTTAGATAAAAATTCTTTAGATTATATATTCAATCCTAAAACAATCAAGCAAGCGATAAAACGTTCAGAAATTATTATCAATCATTGTAAAACATGTAATACTGATAATCCTTCTACAATGATACATGAAGTTGTAAAAGAATTACAAACTCAACAAGAAAGAAAAAAGAAAATATTAAACGATGATAAAACTACATCAAAATAAAAATATTATTTTCCTATTGCTTTGTAATCAAATTCACCGAGTAGGGTGTACCCTTAATCAAAAGATCTAATACTAATTTTCTAACTTTTTGATATGGTAATTCTAAACCTATTACTTTTTAAATAGGATATTGATTTGGAATATTATTTAAAATATCTGAAGTATCACTATTCTCTTTTATTTTTATATTCACTACATAGCTATCTCTTTCATCATCTCCTATAAAATCTATAGTAACTTTTTTGTTTTCAAGCTGATGTTCATTACCATCATTTAAACTCTCTACATAATAAAATAAACCATTAGGTACTTCTATTTTTAAACTAGATAACTGCTTAACAGAAGTAAAATCTTGTAATTTATTTATTAATACACAATCTATCATTTTTTCACCTTTCCCTTAATTCATACTAAATATCCAATCATCATCAAAATGGTACATGTCCCATTTTACACAATCAATTCTCTACACCTCAAAATCCTCCTCATCATTATCCCCATTTTGAACATCAAGTAATTCACTATGCTGTATGCTTCTATTAACATCACTAGCATTATTATGTACTCTTTGTCTCATATCTGATTGTTTTGTACCCATAATTCCAGCATATTAAAGAAGCTAATAAAATAAAAAAATGTATTACTGAATATAGCAATTATCGTGCATATACTGAATAGCACAATCTTAATTAAGCGAGTTATTAGTTTCAGTAAACCTTCAAATATAGGGGTTTAGTTCTTTAATAAATTAATATTTAAGTATTACAATAATAGAATAGTCATGTTTTATTACTTAATATAGGGTTTAGAATTATAAAATTTATCCGTTCCAGAACGGATAAATTTTATAAACTCAATTATTTAATAAATCTGCATATTCTTTATTCAATAATTCTTCTATACCGATAAAATATTCATCCCAATTATTTAGATCTTTTATTAAGCTATAAGTTTCATCATTTTTTAAATCATTAATTTCTGAAATAACATTATTTATATTCTTTTTTATATCTAAGATTTTTAATTTTAATATTTCTTCATCATCTATAACATCACTTTCTGTTTCAAAACTCATCCCATTTTCTAAAGAAAATAAAATCTCTTTAATTTTTGATATATCTTTTCTACTATATGCATCATTTAATTCTTGCATTATATTATGAGCTTGTTTTTTATGTTTATCGATTGTAATATCTGGATGGCAAAGCTTAACTGATCTTCTAAATAGTTTTTTAATTTCTTTTTTTTCATCTACACTTAGCTGTTTTCTCTCTATGCTTATTACTCTGTTATAGTCCTCTTTAAATTTTGTATGAGCTTTTATAAATTCTTGATATTCTTCATACTCTCTTTTTATATTATCATCTTGTAGTTTCTCTTTTTTGAGTATATTTTCTTTTAGGATTTGTTCTTTTAAAATTGATATTTTTTCTATTAAAGAACCTAACTTTAATTTATGTTCAGTATTAAACTCATCCATACTATGAATATATTCATCCCGTTTTTCATTCAACTCTTGAAGTCTTTCCTCAAACTCTTTTAATTCTAGTTGTAAAGCTTTAATATTATGATTCTCGTATTGAGTTAAATCCATTGGCTTTATTTTATTGGTTGTTTTATTTATTCCTCTTACGCATCTTATGTATTTTAAAGAATTCTTATCCGAATAACCATAACAAGAATCAGTAAAATTACTAGTCACATCAATAGACCAAGCATATCTTTTTTCAAAAAAAACATTCCAGTTTGTACCCACATTAGTATGTTTATCTGCAACTGATGAAGATGACCAAAAAAATAAATTTTTCATTGTATGAATAGTATTATTTTTTGATAAAGGTGGTTTAAGACAAGAATCATTAATTTTTTCATGAGTTAGAATTGTAAAAAGTTCATCAATTGTTGGAACTCTCCAATCGTTATATCCAGCATATTTTATATTATTTAATTTTTTTGTGTAAGAGAAAATATCTACAGCAGAAGCATCAATAATTGTTTCAACTTGAGAATCATAGCGTTCTAAAAATTCTTTAGATCTATAATTTTCTTGATTCCAAACATATAAATATTGAAGACTCTCTTTCGTTTTAATCTCCCACATCAATCCAGTATCATTATCTATCCAAGCTTGTATATCATCTTCAA
>CAZAOJ010000090.1:0-4529 GCA_964486745.1 uncultured Arcobacteraceae bacterium | reverse complement strand
TCAAATCACTACTCCTTTTGGATGTAATGATTGATAAATTTATTATACGAGGTAAAAGTATGCAACAAAGATGGACTTTAAATATAGAAGATTTTGCAAAGATAAAAAAAGCTAAAATTGAAATATCTCCTTTTTTAGTATTCATTGGTGAAAACAATAGTGGGAAGAGTTATATTATGACTTTGTTGTGGGGTATTTTTGTATTGGGACGAACGATATTTCCGAATAATCCACCTAAAAATGAAACTTATCAAGAGTGTATAAAATTTTTAGATGATAAAAAATAGTTTATTGAAAGAATTGTTTGCAACAGATACTTTAAGTATAAAAATATCTTAAAATTAATTTTGAAACAATAAAAGGACAAAAATAAAATGAAAATAGCAATAGCAGGAACAGGGTATGTTGGATTATCAAATGGGATTCTTTTAGCTCAGCATAATGAAGTAGTAGCATTAGATATAGTTCCAGAGAAAGTGGAAATGTTACAAAATAAAATTTCTCCTATTGAAGATAAAGATATAAGTGAATTTCTTTTAAGAGATGACCTAAATTTTCGAGCTACTTTAGATAAAGAAGAGGCTTATACAGATGCAGATTTTGTTATTATTTCAACTCCTACTGATTATGATCCTGAGACAAATTATTTTAATACTAAAAGCATAGAATATGTCATAGCAGATGTTTTAAAGATTAATCCAAAGACTACAATGGTAATAAAATCTACCGTACCCATAGGTTATACCAAAAGTGTTAGAGAAAAGTTTAATACTGAAAATATAATATTTTCTCCTGAGTTCTTGCGTGAGGGACAAGCACTTTATGATAATTTACATCCCAGCAGAATTATAATAGGTGAAAAATCAGATCGTGCAGTGATGTTTGCAGGTCTTCTTGAACGAGGGGCTATCAAGAAAAATGTATCTGTTTTATATACAGATTCTACAGAAGCAGAAGCAATAAAGTTATTTTCAAATACATATCTTGCTATGAGAGTTTCATACTTTAATGAACTTGATAGTTATTCTGAAAAACATGGACTTAGCACCAAAGATATCATTGATGGTGTTGGCTTAGACCCTCGCATAGGTACACATTACAATAACCCAAGTTTTGGGTATGGTGGATACTGTTTTCCTAAAGACACAAAACAACTTAAAGCAAATTTTTCTGATGTGCCAAATAATCTTATAGGTGCTATAGTAGATGCCAATGAAACTAGAAAAGAGTTTATAACTTCTCAAATACTAAAAAGAAAACCAAAAGTAGTAGGTATTTACAGACTAATTATGAAAAGTGGTAGTGATAATTTTAGAAGTTCAGCAGTTCAGGGCATCATTGAAAAGCTTCAAACTAAAAATGTAAAAGTAGTTATTTATGAACCTGTTTTACAAAAGAATGATTTTGAAGGTTTAGAAGTGATAAAAGAACTTGATACTTTTAAAACGATGTCTGACACTATAGTAGCAAATAGAATCGATAATATTTTAGAAAATGTTATAGAAAAAGTATATACACGAGATATTTTTAGAGGGGATATATAATGAACAGAAAAAAAATACTAGTAACAGGTGGAGCAGGATTTGTAGGTAGTCATCTTTGTGAAAGATTAGCAAAAGATAAAAATAACGATGTGTATTCTTTGGATAATTATTTTACAGGTAGCAAAGATAATCATGTAGATAATGTAACTTATATAGAAGGATTAACTGAAAATATAGATGAGTTAGTTACTTTTGTACCTGATATGGTTTATCATCTAGGAGAATACTCAAGAGTTGAACAAAGCTTTGACGATATCCAAAAAGTATGGAAGTTCAATAAAAATGGTATTTTTGCAGTCTTGGAATTTGTTAGAAAGCATGGATGTAAAATACTTTATGCAGGTAGTTCTACAAAATTTGGTGATGGTGGACTAGGAAGAAGTGCAAGTCCCTATGCTTGGACAAAAGCTAGCAATACTGAACTTGTACAAAACTATGGAACTTGGTTCAATGTACCTTATGCAATTACATACTTTTATAATGTATATGGTGAGAGAGAGATACAAACTGGAAAATATGCTACTTTAATAGCACTGTTTAAAGAAAAAATGAAAAACGATGAGCCTTTAACTATTGTAAGCCCCGGAACTCAAAAAAGAAACTTTACACATATAGATGATATAATCAATGGACTTATTTTAGTTGGTGAAAATGGTTATGGAGATGAGTTTGGGATAGGAAGCGAAGAAGCTTTTACTATAAAAGAAGTTGCCGAGATGTATGGTGGAGAAATAGAGATGTTACCAGAACGAAAAGGCAATAGAATGGTTGCTGATGTTATAAGTGCAAAGACTGAAGCTCTTGGTTGGAAGCCAACTAAAAAGTTAAAAGATTATATTGATGAGTGTAGAGAAAATGATTGGAGATAATAAATATGAGTGTAATTAAAATAGAAAATATTAAAGACTTAGTGCTTGATATAGGGAATGAAAAAGTTATATTAGATAGAGATGTTGCTGTGATTTATGGTGTAGAAACAAAAAGAATAAATGAAGCAGTACGAAATAATGTAGAAAGATTTCCAGAAGGCTATATATTTGAAATAGATAAAGAAACTAAGAATGAACTGGTCGAAAATTTCGACCGGTTCAGTAAGCTTAAGCATTCATCGGTACTTCCAAAAGCTTTTAGTGAAAAAGGCTTGTATATGTTGGCTACAATTTTGACAACAAAACAGGCAATTCAAACAACTATAAATATAATTGAAACTTTTTCAAAGATAAAAGATTTGTCTAAAAATATTAAGCAATTGTCAAATATAAAAGATGAAAAAGAACAGCAAAGTATCATGCAAAGAAGTGGTGAAATAATAGCTGAGATTTTAGATGATGATTTAGAAACAACCGAAAGTGAAACAAGTTTTGAATTAAACTTTGCAGTTTTAAAATTCAAACATACAATAAAGAAGAATAAATGATAGATAAATTTATACCACCCCATCCATTAAATACAGCTGTACTATTTTTAGTATTTAATAGACTTGATACAACAAAGCAAGTATTTCAAGCAATAAGAGAAGCTAAACCTCCTAGACTTTATGTTGCAGCAGATGGGGCAAGAGAGAACAAAGATGGAGAAGATAAAAAAGCACAAGAAGTAAGAGACTTTATAATGTCAAGCATTGATTGGGATTGTGAAGTAAAAACTCTTTTTAGAGATAATAATCTTGGTTGCAAGATGGCAGTAAGTGGAGCTATTGATTGGTTTTTTGAAAACGAAGAAATGGGGATAATTCTTGAAGATGATTGTTTACCTAGTCAAAGTTTTTTTTGGTTTTGTGAGGAGTTGTTGGAGAGGTATAAGAACAATGATGAAGTGTTTTTGATTTCTGGTGATGGTCGTGCGACAAGACAAATTGATATGAAAATTGACTATGATTTTGTAAAATACCCTTTAATCTGGGGTTGGGCAAGTTGGGCAAGACAGTGGGAAAAATATGATGTCAAAATGACTGATTGGAAAAATAATAAAGCAAAGATTATTAATAAAATTAGTAATCATTCTCAAACGAGAAAATATTGGAAAAATGTATTTCAAAACACTCATGATAATGAAATAGACACTTGGGATTATCAATGGTCTTATACTTTGCAAAAAAACAAAGGATTATGTATTATCCCAAAGCATAATATGATAACAAATTTGGGATTTGGTGTAGATGCAACACATACTAAGGATTTAAATAATATAAATGCAAATATTCCTAATTTTGATTTAGAATTTCCACTTGTGCATCCATCAAACGTTACTATAAATAAATTGCTTAATGATTTTTATGATTTAAATGAATTCACAACATATAATTTGCTAACAAGAGTAATCAATAAAATATCGAGAATAATTATGGGAAAGAATTTAATTAAATGAAAATCCTAATAGTAAATACATTTAATACTCAAAGTGGAACAGTAAAAAATAGACTGCAAATTTCGTAAAATACTTTTGAATTAGGAGATGTTAAGATGCTATCAAAACTAAAATTACTAATAAGATTTATTTTATTTACAATTATAGATGTATTCGTAAAACAAAAGTATAGAATAAAACTTAAAACTCTTTTACTCATTCGTCTTGATGCAATAGGGGATTATGTACTATTTAGAAATTATATAAAAATATTAAAAGATGAATATAAAGAGTATAAACAAAGATTATTAGCATTAGTAGAATCAGTAAAAACAAATAAATATCCTTACGAAGATAAATATATTATATTATTTAATGATCAAAAAATTATAAGAGATGGACAATATCGTGCAGCTGTATTGGCTCATCTGCATGGATTGGATAGTGATATAAAAGTGATGAGATTTAACTTTGATACTACAAAACATCTTATGAATATAAATAAGAGTAATTTTAGAACAGCTTTTATATGGTTTGCTAGGAAAGTTTATAGGAAGTTGAGAAGGTATATTAAAAGATAATTTTAAAGGAGACTTAAAAAAATGGGAAAAGAAAAATTTGAAGAGTTTATAAAACAAA
>CAZAOJ010000089.1:0-4582 GCA_964486745.1 uncultured Arcobacteraceae bacterium | reverse complement strand
TACTAGGAGAGAAATAAGTAGCCTAGCGGCGACTTATTTCTCAAGACAGTCGTTATATGTAAAAAATAGCTATTGAAATTAAAAATAAAGGTTAACAATGGAAAAGACTGAAATTAAAAAAGTGAAAATGGCTGATGAAAAGTATTGCAGTGAGTGTGGTGAGATTATTAAGGTAAATGCAGAAATTTGTCCAAAATGTGGTGTAAGACAAGTAGCAATTTCTGATGTAATTGAAAATTCAAAACCTAATGATAAAAAGATAGGTGAAAAATTTTTATTTTCATCAGGAACTTCATTAGTAACTTTTTTAATATTGATTTTTATGAGTACACCTCAAAATTCATGGCTTAATGGAATTATTGGATCTTTTATGTTTGCATTAGTGGCTGGAATTTTAGGAATGGCTATACCAACAACGAAGAAAATAATTTACATACCAGTAAGTTTGGCAGTGATGTTTTTAATTGCTGTAATCATTGGTTTATCGACTAACTAAAAAGATATTATTAATAAGTAATTCTCAGAGTATCTTATTTAACTAAACATATAACAAAACCTTGGAGAGAAATAAATGCCCTCGGTGATTTTTTAAAGTTTTTAGATAAACTATAAAAAGAAAGACTACAGACTTGAAAAACTGCTAAAAAGGCATTTATTTCTCAAGTCAACCGTTGTGTGTCAGCTTCAAAGTGGAAATTAGCTAAAATGAAAAAGTAACTATTTATAAAATAAGATTTAGGGATAAGTAAATGACAGATTATTTTAACAAAAAAGAAATATCACAACGAGCAGAAGATGAGTTACTGTATGAATATGTAATGGAAGAGATGGAACAAGAACCAAATTATATTAAAGGTTTATGGGCAAAAGCTATGGCATATTCAGAAGGTAATAATGAAAAAGCTAAATCATTATATATGCAATATAGAGTTCAATCAATAAAAGATGATTTTAAATTACTAGAAATAGCTTACAATGAACTTTCAAAAGAAAAATTATGGGATACTATAAAAAATAGTTTTGGAAGTGATGATGATAAACAAAAAATTAAACAAGAACAAAAAGAGAAGCAAGAAGAGGAAAAATATGGAAAGATTAAAGGCTGGTTAACATTTTTTGCTGTTTTATTAGTATTATGGAATTTATCTCAATTTGGATTTGTTGAATATTTTAAAGATGAATATGTTCAAGCAATACAAAATATGTATTTATTTGAAAATGAAAAAATGGCAAAAACATTTAGCTATATTTTTTATTCTGAATTATTTACTGCGTTTATGTTGTTTTTATTTACATTAAGTTTTTTTTCTAAATCTAGTGACACTAAGGCTATAGCCATTTTGTTTTTTATAATATTGTTTATTGTTAGACCATTTCAAGCTATAGGATTGATTAATATATTTAAAGAAATTAATGAAGTTCCACCTGTGGAAGTAGTAAAATTAATTGGTTCTTTATTGTGGGCATTAATATTTTTACTGTATTTTATTTTTTCAACAAGAGTTAAAAAAACATTTGTTCATAAAAAAGATACTCTTACACTAATGTTTTTTGCAGCTATTATTCCAGGCTTACTTTTAATGGGATATTTATCTAAAAGTGGAGTACCTTCATCATATGAATTACAAAATACTGCTTTAAAAACAGCAAATAAATATTTCGAAAGTAAAGATTATTCAAATGCAAACACATATTATAATATTGCTGTTAAAAAAGGATATGACCCTCATTCCATAGCAGAAAAATATTTTGAAAAAGAAAAGTATAACGAATCTATTCAATGGTATAAAAAAGCAGTTGATATAGGTGATAAAAATGCAAAATTTAGACTGGCATACTCATATAGTACTATACCTGACTATGATAATGCAATAAAATATTATCTTGAGTATATCGAACATAATGAATATGATGTTGCCATGAATAATTTATCTTCTACTTATAGAAATATTAAAGAATGGAAAAATTCTATAAAATGGGCAAAAAAAGCTATTGAAAAAGGTTATGACTATCAATTTTTTGGTATAGGCTATTGTTACGATATGTTAAAAGATTATAAAAATGCTGAAAAATGGTATAAAAAATCAATAAGTCAAGGTGAAAAAGTTGCAATGTGGAATTTAGGACTTATATATGAAGATGGTAAAGGTTCTATATCAAAGAATGAAAAGAAAGCATTTGATTTATATTTAAGTGCAGCAAGATTAAACTATAATAATGCTATGAAAAGAGTCGCTTATATGTATAGATATGGATATGGTGTAATTCAAGATACAACAAAAGCTAATTATTGGGAGAACAAAGCAAAATGACAGATAAAGTAAGACATCAATTAAACGAACTTGGTAAAATAGCAAATCAAATTTCAGACTTAGTAAACAATGGTAAGCCTTTTGGAAATACAGAAAAACAAACGCTATTTCTAGCATATTTTGATATTGATGTTGAACATTTACAGTCACTTCATTTACTTATTTCAAATGATTATAATGGTTCTGCTTCTGCTCTTGTAAGAACTTTTTATGAAACATTTTTTAGAGCATTATGGGTAAATGCTTTTGCTACACCAGAACAGTTAGAAAAAATTAGAAACAATGATTTTAACTTTATGAGAGATGAAGGAAGTATGGGAAGTAAAATTGCAAAACTTGATAGTTATTATACGGGTACTGACTTTTTCAAAAATTTAAAGGATGGAGTATGAGGAACTATGAGTGACTATACTCATTCAGGGAGCTACCAACTATCAAGAAGATGGACAGATGGCGAACTAAAACCAAACTATACAGAGAGTGAACTTTTAGAGATTATTATTGAAGTAACTAAAGCATATTTATTATTTACTAATATGTTATTTAAAATACATAATTACAAAGAGGAAGAAGATAAAGTATTAGAAATTCTTATAGCGTACAAAAAAAATACTAACCCTATCTTGGAGGCAATTTATGAGTAACTTAATTAGTGATATTAAAATAGAAAAATATAAATGTTTCAATGATTTTGAAGCAAACAATTTAACAAGAGTTAATTTAATAGGTGGAGAAAACAATGTTGGAAAAACTGCTTTTATTGAAGCTTGTTATCTTGTTGTTTCATCAAATAAAGTAACAAATCTTTTATTTGCATTAACAATGATTGAAAAAAATAGAGATAAGCTAAATATATTTCTTTATGATGAAACTAATATAATTGAAATATTACAAAGTAATAAAGTAATTTCTATAAAATCATTGAATAACATAAAGTATGAATTGAATGATAATGATTTTAATCCTATTATAGAAATTGAAATTAATGATATCTCTACAAAGATTGATTTTAATAATAAAATTTTATTTGAAAATAGTAAGAACATTATTTTTATAGATAACTTTGGATTTACCAATAGCGAATTAAAAGAAGTTTATAAATTTGTTCAATTTAAGGATAAAGATATTCAAGTTAATTCATTTCTTAAAAATTTTAATTTTAGAAATCCTAAATTTAAAATAATCGATGATAAACCATATTTAAAAACAGATGATACTGAAGAATATAATCAAATTAATAAATATGGAGATGGTATAAAACATTATATTTCTATTATATGTTCACTTTATGCTTGTGAAAATGGTTATCTGTTTATAGATGAAATAGAAAATGGTATACATTATACTTTATATGATAAATTATGGGAAATTATATTTCAAATAGCTCAAGAACAAAATGTTCAAGTGTTTGTGACAACACATTCAAAAGAATGTATTGAATCTTACAATAATATATCTCAAAAGTTAAATCCTAGTATCACTACATATATTGAACTAGGTAAAGATAAACAAGATAATATAAAAGCAAATGTAATGAGTTTAGAGCAATTAAATAGAAATATAATTATAGGAAATGGAGTACGAGGATGGTAGCGATACTCTTTGAAGGAAAAAGTGATGAAAAAATCCTTAATCAAATTTGTGATACATATAATTTAGTAAAAGAAAAAATAATATATTTCAACTTTGAAGGGAAAGATAATATTTTTAATATTTCCCATGAATATTACAATGAAATTGAAAATGATATAAACAACTTACAAAGAATTGATAAAATATTAATTGTAGTAGATGCAGATAATGACAATGATCCAAATCCAAATAGAGGTTTTGAAGCTTCAAAAAATAAACTAGAAGAAATAATTACTGATTTAAATTTTAAAATTCCTATTGATTATTATATAATGTGTGATGAAAATAAAGTTGGTAACTTAGAATCATTTCTCCTATCTGTATTGGATACTGAACAAAAAAAATGTATTGAGAATTTTAAAAATTGTTATAAATATAAATTAAGCGATAAATGGACTTATAATAGTTTTTACAAACAAATGAATCACCCATTTGATTTTAATCATCAAAATTTTAATATTTTAAAAGAAAAGCTAACTAATTTATTTAACAATTGAGTATTTCTTAGATAGTACACACAACAAAACAGAGGAAGAGAACAAGATTACCTTGCGAAAATACCGAGCTTTTATCGTATCAAGTAAGATACTTTAAAGACCAAATATTTCTTGCATAAATACATCTTGTCCTTCACTTCA
>CAZAOJ010000088.1:0-4831 GCA_964486745.1 uncultured Arcobacteraceae bacterium | reverse complement strand
AGATACAGAATCTTCGTAGAAATCTTTTAAAGATATTATTGCTATATCAATATCAGATTCTTCAATTGTTTTGTCACTATCAAAATAAAATCTAAATGGAAGAAAATTATATGATAAATTATCTCTATTACTTGTATCAGGCTTGATACTATATCCAAGTTTAGCAGAGCCAACAATAATTATATTATTTGGATGTATATTTAATATTTTTGATATGTCATTTTTAATATTATATTCATCATCTTCAATTTCATCTAAATTAAAAAAATAACTACTTCCATTAACTAAATACTTTCTAACAACATTAACAAGATTAACCTTATATGTATCAACAATATCATTTTTAAAATTTATTAAGTTCATTTGTTCCCTATTTTAACATGTTGGTCTTGGTATACAACGACTGTCGTGAGCGATAAATTACCGCTAGGTAATTTATTCGTCTCCTCGTACTTGTTAGATGTTTTGCTAAGTTTTTACTCTGCTACTTTCTTGAAGACAAATAAATGTTCATGCATTATTAATAAAAAATTATGTTCTTTACTTTTATTTACCCAAAAGCCTGTTGCTTTGCAATTATGCTGATGCTTAATAATATCTTCTTTTAATTCAAATCCAACTTTTAGAAATCTTTCCATAACTTTAAATGCTAAAGGTTGATACATTTTATTTCTTCTAGTATCTCCAATTAAAATGGCACAATATTTATCTTTTTTTAGAACTCGATAAAACTCCTTTGCTACTTTCTCTATCTCATCACAAAATTCATCTAAATTATGAATATTTGATAAATCTTCTTTGATTTGTTTATCTGAATATTTTATAATATCTACATAAGGGGGATGATTTAAAATAAAGTCAATAGATTCATCTTGAAGCATTGGCAGATTTCTACTATCATTTAAATCTAATTTAATCTTTGGATTAAATTCACTTTCAAATTCTAAAGCAGTTTGAGTAATCTCTATAGCATTTGGATTTATATCTAATGCTAATAAGTTTCTATTTAAAAGTTTACATTCTATAGCAGTTGTTCCACCACCAATCATAGGATCTAATAAAAAATCATTTTCTTTTGAATATCTTATTATTAGATTTCTTACAACTTCAGGAGCCCAATTTCCTCTGTATTTACTTTTGTGTGTAGCCCAGTTACCACGACGAACAAAACTCCAAACAGTTGTACATTCTTGTTCAAAATTTTCAGGATTAAGTTTTTTCATAATGTATTATTCCTTTCATATAATTAAAGAATAATATCATCATAAATCAATATTATTAAAAAGTATTGCAAATTGACATACAATTTAATTTGGTACAGGTAATCCTATCTCATTTAATGGTAAATATTCAAAATAATATCTACAATTCATATGTATTATATAATCTAATGTATCTTGATATTCAGTTTTTCTAAACCAATCATTTAAGATATAAATATACTCAACATTATGATTTAAAGGAGCAAATAATCTCTTATATTGACTTAATTTAAATCCACAAGTTTGTAATTTTTCATCTACACTTCCTGCTACTTCTTGATATTTTACTTCTATTATAAAAACAGTGTTATTACTAATAACATATATTGCATCATCTGGTAAAAGCTTTTTAGATAAAATATTTTCCCATTCAATACCTAAAAAATCTAAATGTCTATATAATTCATATTTTTTAAACGATTCAGCAACTAAAACTCTATTATAGTATATTTCAAATCCCATAGTTTGTTGTTTTTGATTTAATGGCTTTGCATTACAAGAATATCCAGTAACATCATTTTGAAGATAAGTTACAATATCAACTCTTCCTTCAAAATGAATACCAGTTTGAGTATTTCCACCACCAATTCCACCTCTTACCATTCTTCACTCCTTATTAAAACTTCATTTATTTTACCACGACCATTACTTTTGCTATTGATAAATCTATTTGCGGTCACTAAGTTTATATTATATTTTTTATATAAATCTTTTATAAATTTAGTATCAGAATTACTATGTAATACTTTTACTTCTTTATCGGACAATGTATCAAACACTTCAAAAAGTTCAAATTGTGCATCTTCTAAAAAACAATTGGAATCATAAGCAGTAAAACTAGAAGTCACATTTAATGGATAATATGGTGGATCAAAATAAACTAAATCATTTTTATTTGTATTCCTTGTAATTTCTGCAAAGGATTTATTTGAGATTGTAGCATTCTGCAATGTACTACTTGCACTAAGAATTGTATCTTTATCCGCAATATTTGGGTTTTTGTAGCTTCCTATAGGTGTATTAAAGTACCCTTTCTTATTCACTCTATATAGCCCATTAAAACAAGTTTTATTTAGATAAATAAATCTTGTAGCTCTTTCAAGTTCACTTGTTTTTAAAAATCCATCTTCACGGTCTAAAGCTCTTGTTTCATAATAAAAATCTTTAGAGTGTTTTTCTTTATATATTTCTAAATTTAAGATTAAATCCAGAGGATTATTTTTAACTACATTGTATGTATTTATAAGTTCGGAATTTATATCTGAAAGATATATTTTTTTATCTTTCAGATAACCAAGCGAATATAATTCAAAAAACACAGCACCACCACCTAAAAATGGCTCATGATAATTTTTAAATTCTTTTGGAAATAGTGGTAATAACTGTTTTAACAATCCTCTTTTACCACCAACCCATTTTATAAATGGTTGATATTTTTTAGTATAAACATTATTTATTCTTATTGTCATAAACTATTTAACTTTTATTAATTATAAACGGTATTGATACCGTCAAGATAGCCTTGTGCAAAAGCTGCATGCGGACTTTTATGCCTTACAGCTCCTGCTTGGCTTTCATCTAATGAATCCAAATCAATATTTATATTTTCCTCAAAGTTTACACCTGCTTCAAACCCTCTTTGATAGGCACAACCAGCACATTTATGACGACCTCGTCCACCTTGATCATCAGGTAAATTACTTAGCACTTGGGCATATCTGTGGTTTTCATTACATATTGGCATATTTTATCCTTATATTTTAGTTATTTTATAAAATTCATTTTAATGAGAACTATTATTTAATTGTTAAATATAGCTAATTAAGTCTTCGCTAATGATTCATCCAAAAATTGTTTGAATTTTATTTGAATTAATTTTCTAGCATCTGAAATTTCTTTCTCTGTTGGAAATACTTTTATTGTTTTTTCTAATATTATAATTAATTCAGAAATAGTTTTTTCTGGTAATAATTCAAATAGGTATAAAATATAAAATATTTTTTGATCACTCACTGAATAGGAAGTAGTACGATAGTTATTTTTAATTTCGAAATAATTATCTATGTGTCTTGGTGATTCATTAATATCTAAATTTTGTTCTCCAAAAATATCATCATAATATTTATCAAATATTTGTTTTTTCTGATTAGTTGCTTTTTCTGGAAAGCCTTTTATAGAATATAATATTTGACCATATTTTTCCATACTAATTTTATATTTATAACTTTTATTATTTGATATACCCGTATCACCTGTTTTTCTTGCATATATAATATCATGCTCATCTAAAAATTGTTCTAGCTCTATTTGTTCTATACTTAATGATTTTAAATCAACATTGGAAATTGAATTTTGACTATTTGTATATTCAGCAATTTTATTTATATACTTCGCATTTGTTGTTAATACTTTTACTAATACTTCACTATTAGATAAAAAGTTAATAATATTATCTTTATCAAGCTTATTAAAATTATGAATTGTTCTTAATGTTTGTCCACCGTTTAAAACTTGAAAATTTTCTATTTTTAATTTGACTCTTTTATTCGCATTTATCGGATCAGCTTTTATTGATTTTGCAATAATTGTCAGTCCATTATTATACATAAAGAATTTTGAAGCTTCTTCTTTTAATGATTTTTCAATATTACTGTTGTACTTGGATTTTTGAACAAAACCCCTAACATTATCAAATAAAATATTATAGTCTAACTTAACACTTGAAAGTCTACTAACATCTTCAATATTGTATTCTTTTCTTATATCTTTATTATTACATGTAATCCTTATTACTTCACTAATTGATAGTCTAACTATATATGATTTATCTGAAGACATAGAGCTTTCAGAGTATGACATAATAGCATCATCACTTATAATTAATTCTGCATCAATAGGTTCAGGACGTATTGATAAAAG
Source organism: uncultured Arcobacteraceae bacterium (assembly GCA_964486745.1). Taxonomy (GTDB): domain Bacteria; phylum Campylobacterota; class Campylobacteria; order Campylobacterales; family Arcobacteraceae; genus JAYEFX01. Next base: position 650 of record CAZAOJ010000088.1, on the reverse strand, counting down.
TTCATTTATTTTAGGTAAACCAAAAGGGATTACCTCTAAATCATACATCTGTTCAAGCTGTTGTAAATTATCATCATTTCTATTAATTTCGACAGTCTCATTACTAATAATGTATAAATTCATTTTCCAAATATCATTGCTGTTTAATTTGGAAATTATTTCTTTTGCAAAATATTTAATTTTTCCATCTAAATGCTCGATATTCTCATTTACTAAAGCATTTATAAATTTAGTAGATATAATAGTTTCATTAATACTTTGCTTTTTATCTTCATTATATTTAGCTCTAAACTTAAAATTAAAAAGATTAATTGTTTTTTCTTCACTATTAATGTATACAGCATCAATACCTTGATCTTCAAATTTTTTTATTCCTAAAACTTGAACATTAAATTCTGTATCTGTTATTAAATCTGTAATATCTGATAAGTCCTTAACTCCACATATGCTTTCTAATATAAATGGATAAAATCCAAATCTAGATTGTTGTATTTCATCGAACTTTGTCTCATCAATCTGTAATTCATTTTTTAGTAAATTAAAATACTTTTTAGATTTTAAATTAACTAACTTGAAATCATTTATGCTTGTCATTATCTTTCCTCGTATAATTTCTTTTATGAGTAATTCATCTTTTTTTTAAAGTTTTT
>CAZAOJ010000087.1:0-4953 GCA_964486745.1 uncultured Arcobacteraceae bacterium | reverse complement strand
GGTGAGTTGTCTTTAGAAGCTGGTAAAGCAGATCTATCATCTGAAAGTGAGACACATACAACAGCATCAGTAGATAATTCGAATGTAAAAAATGCAACCCTTGCTAGTGCTTATGTTGTAGTAAATACTATTCCACCTGTCATTCCTATTGGACCTGTTCCTGTCCCTGCTAGATTATTAGCTCAAATAGCAATAGCATTTTATGCTGCATTTTCTAGCTCAGAAGAAGCAAAAGCTCAGGCTCAAGCACAATTAGATGCTAAAAGAGACCAGCATCTTGCTGCTAAAAACAGAGCTGATGAGTTCGGATATGATTATAAAAATAAATTATTAGGAAGTGTAGATGAAACAATGAATAATCTTTTCAATCCAACTTTAGAGAAATTCATACAGTTTGCTACTCAGCTTGAAAGTGATAATAGTAAATTACTCAATGATAAACAGCAACTACAGGTTATTATTAGAAAGTTGAAATAATCTATTTCTAGTTTAAAACTATATTATAAAGGTATAAAAATGGAGATAAATACAAAAAAAAGCTACATAGTAAAAGATATTATTTTATATATCATACTAATCCTTTTAGTAGCAGGAGCATGGCTCAGTGTCATAGATAGTACAGCTTATACTATGAACCTAGAAAGTCTAAAAAGCACAACAGGTGCATTTGTTATTATAAAAGCATTTAATGCACTTATTAGTTTGGCAAAAAACATACCATTTCTTGGTGCTATTATGACTCCATACAACGATTTCTTAGATAGGATGTCGTGGGTTATGCTCATGTCTTTAATGTCTTTAGGATTACAAAAGGTTATCATAGTTGCTGTACAGTCTTTTATAGTTAACTTTATTTTATCATTGAGCCTAGTGGTTCTTATAGCAAATAAAATAAAAACTTTTTTATCAGAAACTAATGCTAAAAACACTTTTAAACTTTTTCTTTTATTGCTTTTAGTGAGATTTTCTATACCTCTTATGACATTAACTATTACCTCTATGGAGAGTAGTATATATCAGATGCAGACACAAGTTTCACAACAAAGAGTTATGGAACTTCAAGATAAGTTAATGGATATTCAAAATATACTAAGTGATGATAAAAAAGAACAAGCTATAAAAAAACAAAAGATAAAACTACTAAATGAAAAAAATCTAAATTTACAAAAACAAAAAGAATCTCTTAAAAATCAGATAGTTACTATAAAACATAAAGCTGGAGAATTATTTGGATTTTCAACATACAGTATAAAATCTGTAGATGATAAAACTAAAAATAAAATAAAAAATCTTGAAAATAAAATAGACAAGATAGATACTAAAATAGATAATAATGAAGATAAGATTAATCAGCTTAACAATATGTTTGTTTTTTCAGATACAAAAGTTAAACTAAAAACAGCCATTGCAAATCTAAATGCTTTGATGAGTGAAGTTTTTGATGTCTTTTTAACATGGGTAATAATGTTTTTCTTTAAAAATATCTTTTTTCCAATCCTATTTTTATGGTTACTATTTAAAGCAACAGATAAAATGTTTCTTGGTCATACATATAAGTAAAAAAGATAGGAAATGTTAAAAATTTCAGGATATGATGGGTTGATTTTATATGTTTATAAATAACTTTAATAAAAAACTTAATATTGGTACACATATTATACCTCTTCCAATTGATAGAGAATATAATATTGATGAGTTATTTGACTCTGCCTTAACAGGAAGTTTTTTTGAAAAACTGGATGCTAATGGGAAGTTCACAAGAAAAGAAAAAGTGCTATTTGAAAACAATGAATTTATCGTTAGTGATATATATAAAACTTTAAAACCATTCGATATAATAAGATTAACTCTAAAAAGACCAATTATTATTAAATGGAAAGTTTCTTTTACAAGTAGCAGTTTTATAAAAAAACAAGTATTAAAAATAAATGATAATTACAATAAAAAAGAAGCACTTCATTTAATGCAACTTTGTAGTTTAATTTATGAACCAGAGAAAAAGATTAAAGAAAAAATTACACAACAATATAAATTTAATGATTTTTTCTATTTTTCAAAGAGAAGCCATAAAAGTATGTGGAGCAAAGGGTTTCTAAAACTATTTTATATATTTTTGAAATCTAGAATAAGTATTGTTGACTTACAGTTTATGAAATTGTCTAGATATGACAAGGATATAAAAAAAGAAATAATTATACTAGTTTTTCAAGGTTCACAAGAATTAGAAGATTGGATTACAAATATTAGTATGAAAGAAACACACTATTTTGGAAAAGAAAAAGTGCATCAAGGCTTTTATGATAGTTTAAAAATTTTTTTAAGAACTATTAGTAATAAAAAATTTTCTACAAAAGAAAAAAAAATGTATCATCTAAACAAAGATATTGATTTTTTAAATGAAAATTGTAAAATTATATTGACTGGACATAGCTTAGGAGGTGCAATTGCTACTTTAGCTGGATGTTACTTTCATGATTTAGGAATAAAAAAAGAAAATATTTCTATTTATACTTTTGGAGCACCCCCTGTGGGAGATGAAGCATTTTCTACAACATATGAATTTAAGTTAAATTTGTATCGAGTTATTAATGAAAATGATATTGTTCCTAAACTAGACAAAATAACTAGGTTAAGACACTTTGGAGAAGAGATAAAACTCCAATCAAATGAAAACGAAATTCATATATGTAGTGATTATATAGATAACTTAATAGACGCATTACAATATGAAAATTAAATGAGGAAATTATAATTTGCTAAAGCTACTTTACAATATCTTAGAAAAACCAAACTTAACTAAGTATGGTTTTTTAGTCCAAAAATTAATTTTTTTAAATATTATTGTAAATATTTTATCATTTACAATTCCATTCTTTATGGATATAAGTGAATCACTGACAGCATCATTAGCTCTAATAAATATAGTTACCGTTATACTCTTTATAATTGAATTAATGTTACGATATATTGCTATTGGTGTAGACAAAGAATTTTCAGGTTTTTTTGGTAGATTAAAATACACTTTTCAATTTTATACACTTGTTGATATTATTTCTATAACACCTTTTATCTTTCTTCTATTTAATTTTAATATTTCATATATTAGAGTTTTAAGACTCTTGCGATTTGTAAGAATTTTAAAACTTTTTAGAATGCAAAAATTAATTAAGAAATTTATGAATATCAATGCTTTCGCATCATCACATCTTTTAATACAAAGTTTTATTCTTTTAAGCACAAGTGTATTTTTTATTTATATCTTTAGTTATGCTTATAGTTCATTTAGTAAAAGTGCTTTGATTTTTTTAGATCCTCCTCAGATAGCAGAATTACATACAAATATACAAGTAATTATTGGCGTGCTTGAATTAATTATAGGCTTATTTATAGGTGGTGCATTAATTTCTATCATTACATCTTCTCTTCGACAGATTATTGATTCTATAAACAGTGGTTATTTTACTTTTAAAGAGTCTAATCACATTGTAATTATCAATCAAAATTTAAAATTAAATTTTATATTGGAAGAAATAAATAAATATTATTTGGGAAAAGATGAAGAACAAAATATAGTTGTTTTACTTTCAAATGATTCAATAGAAAAATTTAAAAAAAAGTTGAAAGAGTATACTCATATAGAAATAACTGTAATTGCAGGAGATACTCTGAGTTGGGATGCTTATGAGAGAGTAAATATAAATAAAGCAGATAAAATTGTTTTACTTCTAAGTGAAGATAGAGTAGAGAATGAGAATAAAAAAATTAGTAAATATCTTATTTCTCGTACAGAATTTATAAATACAACAGCATCTTTTGTAATTGAAACAGAATATTTTCAATATTCTCATGAAATTTATATGCATATATTTCATGACAAGAATAATCACTATACTCTAGTTAATAACAATGACTTAATAGGTAAGTTTTTAAATCGTTCTGTTGTAAATTATGATTATTTTCATATTTTTTCAGAATTGATGTCTTTTGATGGAAATGAATTTTATACAATAGAATTTTCAGATATATTTGATACTAAACATACTTTTGAAACTGCTACGCTACAACTTATCAAAGCTGTACTCGTTGGAATTATAAGAAACAATAAGGTTATACTAAACCCTCCATTAGAAATGGAATTAAAAATAAATGATAAATTAATCTTAATTATGGAAGATATGACTTCCTATCTTCTCGATAAAAAGCAAGTTAGTATTGAAAAAAATATAATTCTCAATCCTCCGAGACTCAAAGAAAAAAGAAATATCTGTATTGTAGGAAATAATACAGACATTGATATAAAAAATATTACACAATTTTTAACAGAAGAAAGTATTACAAATATTAAATATTACACACCTAATCATAATACTCAATACATGGAAAAATCTTTCTGGGATGAGTTAAATACTACTAGTATTGATGTTATTATACTTAATATAGAAGATGAATATGAATTTAATTTATCTTTGTATTTACAAGGTGTTTATTATGATTGCCCTGAATTTTTATCTAAAATAGTAAATATTTTACATGATCCTATAATAGCAATGTTATTATCTAAAAACGATAATACACATAGTATTATTTTATCACAACAGTTAATAGGCGAATTTATTACGCAGGCTATCTTTAATTTATATACTAATGATATTTTTGATGAAATTACACAATCAAAAGGAAATGAATTATATATTTTGTATAAAGAAAAATACTCTGATTTATATAAGTTAAACTACCTTGAACTTAAATCACTATTATTAAAAAATAATATGATTTATATAGGGGCATTTATTAATAATGACTTTTCTTTTAACCATGAAAAAATTTATGAAGTTGATAAGATAGTTGTGTTAGCAAGAGGTAAAGACGAGTAACAATGCTTATAATTATTGTTTGTAGATAAATATATATAATGTCCCTAGAAAAACAAACCACTTAATACAAGATTCTTAT
>CAZAOJ010000086.1:0-5155 GCA_964486745.1 uncultured Arcobacteraceae bacterium | reverse complement strand
TGGGTGTAAAAAATATAGAGATCAAAACTCAAACAGCACAAGAAGCAAAACAAGAGATAAAGCAGTGGTTTAAAAACTTAAAACAATTTAATTCAAAACTAATAGGTGGTAAACAACCAAACAATAACTTTTATTATAAGTGTGAAAAATAATGAAAAAGATATTAATAATTTTAACTGTAGTTACATCTGCACTTCTAGCAAGCAACATACCAATGGCAAATGTATACGGATCTCAAGGGGTGGTATTTCCTAAGGGTATGCTAAAAATGGTACTTATATCTGATACTTTTACTAAAGATAAAGCATACAATGGCAGCGATGAAGTTATAGATAATAAACAAAGAAAAATGGATATGACCTTAGTAAAATACAAAATTAGATATGGTCTAGGAAACAATTTTGATATTACAGTAATTCCAACTTATGTTTCAAAAAAGTTAAACTATATCAATCCAATAAACAAAAAGAGTTACAATAACTCAAATAGTGGTTTAGGAGATACATATATCTTTACAAGATACCAATTAACAAATCAAAAAAAAGGAGATGCACTTTTTTCTAGTTTAGGATTTGTTGTAAAACTTCCTACAGGTGATACTTCAAAAAAGTTTGATACACCAAAAGGTTTACAAACAACTCCTACTTTACAGTTAGGAAGTGGAAGTATAGATTATATGGTAGAACTTGGTCTTACAAAACTATTAAAAGAAAAAAATAGTAGAATAGACTTCTCAACACTATATCATTACACAACTAAAGGTGACAATAACTATGAGTTTGGAAATAAACTTATGTGGAATTTAGGATATAGTTATGCAGTAAATAAAAAGTTTGATTTTCAAATAGAACTTGACGGCAAGCATTTTAAAAAAGATATTTCAAATGGAAATAAAGTAGCTAATAGTGGCGGTAATTTTTTATATATTACACCAGGATTTCATTATAAGTTTAATAAAACTTTCAATCTAAGCTTTGCCTATGCTAAAGTGATAAAAATAGATAACAACTATGATAGTATTACCAAAACTGGTGGTTTAAGCGAAGATAGTAGATATAGTTTTAGAATAGTTTATAGTTTTTAGAAAAAAATAATAAAGAACAAACAATAAATATATCATGTATGACAACTGAATATGGATTTAAAAAAAATTTAATTTGATAACTATTATCAATTAATAAGTTAAGACTAAGTTATTTTTATTATAATACTTACTAATATAAACTAAGGAGTATATAATGAAATTAGTAATTCCAGTAAAAACAAATAAAGAAAATCCAGCAGTTTCACCATTATTTGGTAAAGCGAAATGGTTTGCTTTTGTTGATAAAGATGGTAATATCGAAATTAAAAAAAATGAGGAAAATGGTGGAGGAGATGTTATACGATGGTTTGTATCTGAAAATGTCGAAGCTATTGTATTTGATCAAATGGGATCAACTCCATACAATATGATAAAAGAAGTTGGAAATATTACACTATTTCATTCAGGATATGAAAGAATTTTATTAAATGATGTAATTCAAAAGTTTAAAAATGATAATTTAACTATCATAGATGATACAAATATTGAAGATATTATCAAAAATCATGAGGCAACTCATACACATAGTCATTAAGATATACTTATGATATTTACAGATAAAGAATTGTACGAAGCAGCACAACATCATCTATCAACATCAAGTAGTTATGTAAACTCGCATGGCTGAGATAATATTACTTTACTTGGTATAAAAGATGGTGTAGTTTACATAGAAGTTAATAGGTACTTGTAAAGGGTGTGCTTATGAGTTTAATGACAACTAAAATGCTAGTTCAAAGAGAACTTAGAAGTTTGATTCATCCAGAATTAAATATAATTAACATTAATAGCAACTATCAATAATTGAATCTAATATAAAAATCCAAATAAAAATAGTGGTATTTTAGTAGGATTTTGTGTAATATCTGTATCTATTACTAAGTATGAATCTTTTATATCTTTGATTTGTTTAAAACTTTTATTTTTACCACCGATTTCAAAGGTATATTTACTGTTTATTAGAAAATCACCCTCATTAGATACTTCTATAATATGATTATACTTTAATTGTGATACAAAAAATGTTTCTCTTATGGTACCTATTTTTGCATCATCACCTAAACTATAAAACATATTTGTATTATTAAGATATAGTTTCTCTGGTTTTGAAAGTTTACTTATCCCTTTTTTTGCACTAGGTACAATATTTAATAATGCACCTTTATCAAGATGTTGTAAATATGCATATATAGTATTTCTACTTACTTCTATATTTGTGGCTATTTTTGTAATATTTAACTCAAAAGGATTTGATTGTGATATTACTACAAGTAGTTTTTTTAATTTATTTGTAAAGCTTGATTTTACTAGATTTAAATTTACTAAATCTATATCAATAGTTTGGTTTATTACTGCATTTAATAGCTGTAAATATTGATTTTTATCTTTAAAATAAAAAGGGTAATATCCATATTTTAGATACTCTTCAAAATGTTCTAGTGGTAACAATGTATCTTCTAGCTTATCTACTATATCTATACTGTTATTCAAAATATCTTCAAGTGTATAACTAGGTAAATTAATATCAAGTTTTAACTCCAAAAACTCTCTATAAGATAGTCCATTCATTTTATACAACACTACTCTTCTACTTAAATCAGCTTGAGAATTATAAATAGAAGTAGCACAAGAACCAGTGAAAATAACCTTTAGTTTTGGATAAAAATCATATATAGCTTTTAAATCTATTGAGAAATTTTTATATTTATGTATTTCATCTATTATTAGATATTCGCCACCAATTTTAGTAAATTCTTCTACTAATTCAAAAAGTTTTATATCCAACATTGAAGGGTAATCATAAGAAAAATAAAGTGACTTATATGTAGGGTATTTTTGTTTTAACTCTTTTGTATATTGAAGCAAAATGGTAGTTTTCCCAACTCCCCTTGATCCAACTATCCCTATCATTTGTGAATTAAGATCTATTTGATTATACAAATATCTTTTATATTCACTTGGTATCTCTTTTAATATTCTTTTTTCAAGTTTTCTCATCTCTTCTAGCATATATTATCCTTTTTGTTAATTAATATTTAACATTATATCATATATTTGTTTATAATATCTGAATTATAATTGCACTATACTGATGATGTATCTATAAAAAGATCAGATGATAGATTTGTAAACTAATCTTTACAGAAATAATTAAACACTATAATAAATACTTAATATTATTAAATATAACTAAAATTATGAAAAAATTAACTTCATTCATTTTAACAGTTCACTTAACAGCAGCAAGTATATTGTATAGAAAGTTACTAAAATAATATGTTTATAAATGGGACCATAAGTCTATTGTTTATCTTTCTTATTGTAAGAAATATTCTAACAACAAGAAACGAGAGACAAAATGATATTTGATTTAGTAAAAGACACAAAAATAAATGAAAATTATAAGCTTATGGCACAAATAATTATCCCACGACCAATTGCATGGGTAGTTACTCAGAATAATGGAGTGATTAATATCGCATCATTTAGTTATTTTATAGGTTTATCTTCAGAACCTGCAACTGTGCTTATATCTATTGAAGCAACACCTAAAGATACTTTATCAAATATACGTAAAAATAAAAAATATGTAATACATATGGTTGATGAACCAAATTTGCAAAAGATGCATTTTAGTTCCAAGTCTATTGATAAAGATTTAAGTGAAGCAGAACTTTTTGATATAGCTACAAAGATTATCTTTGATGATTTTCTACCTATGATAAAAGATGTACCTTGTGCTTATTTTTGCATATTAAATCAGGAAATAAATTTAAATGGGAAAACTATACCATTGGTTTTGATCCAATTGCTAGAATTGGAAAAAGTTATGCAAAATTAGGTGATGAGATAACACCACTTGTGATTCCAGAGATATGCAAAAAATATTTGATAAAACTAAAGTATTGATTATATCATTAGCACATTTTAATCATGATATAATCTCTTCTTTTTTAGCCCTACTTCTACCACTTATTATAGAAAAATTAGGACTTAGTTTATATCAAGTAGCTTTACTTAATATTATAAAAAGAATACCAGCACTATTTAATCCACTTTTAGTTTATCTTACTCAAAATGGAGCATCTCTTTGGTATGTAGGAGCTGAATCATCTATACTTCAATTTTCTAGGGGGAGTAATTGGAGTATATTTTAGTGGTAAAATATCTGATAAAATTGGACGATTTTTATGGCATTATTTCTATATTTTCAACATAAATAATTTTTTTATGATATTATCATTGACAATCTTCACAAATACCATATAAATACATAGTATGATTTAACAGCTCAAAACCATTTTCTTTGGCTGTTTTATCTTGCTCTTTTTCTATAATATCATTTTTAAACTCTACTATTTTATTACACTTAACACAAATAAGATGATCATGATGATCTTTTGCTGTTGTTTCATATTTTTTTGCATTTTTACCTATAGCAATAGATGAGATAAGATTTACCTCTTCTAAAAATGCTAATGCTCTATATACTGTAGCTATCCCTATTTTTTCATTTGGATATTTTTTAAGTAATATTGCATAAATATCTTCTGCACCTAAATGCTTTTTACAATTTAAAATTGTTTCAAATATCACCTCTCTTTGTTTTGTATATTTAAGACCCTTTTGTTTTACTATAGTTTTTAAATCTTCTAAAATTTGTTTATTATTTTTCATAAAACTCTCCGTTAATTAACATCTATATAATTATATCATAATAAGGAATAAAATTAAAAAAACAATATTGATAATACCTATCAATATTAAGTATTATTTAAGATACTTTACGACATTATTTCAATATTAATAATTACTATTAATATTGAAAGGAAAGAAAATGTCAGATATTCAAGTAGCAGTAAAAATAAAAAGAATAATAGCTCAATCAGGTTATGAAAAAAATGATAATTTATTGTGTCCAATTATGAAGATACTTCAAATGAGGCATAAAGACATAGATAAAGCACAAGCACTTAGAGTGACTAAATCAATCTTAGGTTAATTTATGTGTAAAGTTCCTACAAATCAAATTCAAGAGTATATAGAGTTTTTAAAGATTGTTGAAAAAAG
>CAZAOJ010000085.1:2910-5191 GCA_964486745.1 uncultured Arcobacteraceae bacterium | reverse complement strand
TTCACTACTAAGGAAAGTATTACAGAAGATATAGCCAATAATAATTTTCTTGAATATGCAGAGGTTCACGGTAACTTTTATGGTACATCTTTAAAACCTATAAAAGAAGCATTAAATGATGGGAAATTAGTAATATTTGATATTGATGTTCAAGGTTTTGAACAAGTTATAAAGATATTTAGAGATATTACAACTACAGTATTCATAACTACACCTTCACTAATAGAATTAGAAAATAGACTAAATAGTAGAGGTACAGATACTGCGGATACTATACAAAAAAGAGTTATTAATGCAAAGAAAGAGATAAAATATATCGATCAATATGATTATTTTATTATCAATGATGACTTAGAAATTGCCTCAAAACAATTAACATCTATAGCTATTGCAACATTGACCAAACCAGCGTTATTTGATACTGATAATATTGTCTCAAAATGGAACTAACAGCATTAGAAAATAAAAACTTAAGAAATGTAGATTTTGAATATTCAAATGAAAATGGTATTTTTAATTTTTTAGAAACAATTGAAAGTCTACTTCAAAACAATTTAGTAGACTTTGGTAAAACAAACGAAAAGCCTCTTGCAAAAACTTTAAATATTTTAAAATCATCAACAGCAATAAATGAATTTTATCCACAAGAAAAAAAGTCAAATCTTTTAGCTACAGATATGCTTACAAGAAGTTTTTATTACTACTATTATTCTCAAAAAAGATTTAGAAAAACACTTTTAGAAACTCTAAAAGATTTTATTTTTTTACAGCTTGACGATCAACTCCCTTTTTTTATCACAAGAATATTTACAACTCATCTGAAAAAAGTAAGATTTGATGAATATTACACTGCTCAATGCCAACTATTTGATATAATTAAACTTATCATCAATAGTATGCCTCAAAATGAATGGATAGATTTTCAGGAAATATTAAATCAATGTAAAGATAGAGATATAAGGTTTGATTTTGAGTCACGATATAAAACTGGTGATTATTATATGGTTGGAGATACAATAACCCAAGAAGGAACTCAAAGTGGTAATATTTATGCTTATTATGAATATCAAAATATCTTTTTTGAACCTATTTTAAAAGCTTCATTCTTTTATTTAGCTGCTTTAGGAATATTGGAAATAAAATATAACAAACCTGTAACTCCTTGTAATATGAATTTAGCTGGTTTACCATATATTTCAGTATGGGACCAACTAAAATATATAAAACTAACACAATTAGGACTCTATATTTTAGGTATAAATGATGAATACACTATAAAACAAATTGAGCAAAAAGAATCTACTCTAAAGTTTGACCAATTCAAACCAATTATTACTATTGATTCTCAAGATACACTTATGCTATCTAAACTTGAACCATATACTATACACTATGAAGATAATAAATATATTTTAAACTATAATAAGATTTTTAAAGATTGTAATACTTACAAATCTTTAAAACTTAAAATTAATGGATTTTATAAAAATATAGTATCTAAACCACCTCAAGTATTTATAGAATTTTTTAATACAATTTTAGAAAATGCAAATATGCTGCAAAAAGATATAGAACAAATTGTTATAAATCTTAAAAATAACAAGAAACTATTAAATTTATTTATGACAAATAAAAAACTACAAGATATTACGATAAAAGCTCAAGGATATAAAATAATTGTATCTAAAAATAATCTTCTAAAATTAACAAGAATTATCAAGGACAATGGCTTTTTTATTGAATTTTAATCAATATTATTATATTATCTAAATAATAAATTACAAGGAATAATTATGAAAAATATGTTATTAAAAACTACAGTATCAGCTGTAGCAGCAGTTATGTTATCTGGATGTTTAGGTTCTACTCAACCTTCAAAAGATTTCTCTAAATGTTATAAAAGCGCAAATGGTGTGCAAGAGGAAGTTCCAGGATGGGTTTGTAAACCAAAAATGGCTGGTGCTTTAGTTGCAGTTGGTAAAGGTGAAGCAGGTGCAATGGCTACAGATGAGGCTATGGCAGATGGACGAGATAAATTAGCAGCAGAACTTTCTATCAAAGTAAGTAACTTAATGAAAAAATTTGTTGCTACTACAGGAACAGGAACAAGTCAAACTGTAGATAAAGCTATGTCAAAAGTATCGAAACAATTAGCAACTGCACAATTAATTGGTTCTAAACAACAAGATATTTATGAAATGAGCAATGGTACAGTATATATTCTAGTTGGTATGCCTGCAAACCAAAAAGAATTAACAGAAACTGTAGATAAAGCTGTTAA
>CAZAOJ010000085.1:0-2900 GCA_964486745.1 uncultured Arcobacteraceae bacterium | reverse complement strand
CTTTAGCAATATAATCATATTACAAAATAGGTCATAAAAGCATAGCATATTTGCTATGCTTTTATTTTATAAAATCAAAATAAGGAAATAAAATGAAAATAAAGTTATTAACCTCAGTTGCTAGTGTTATGTTATTGACTGGATGTGTATCAACACTTAATAATATAATAGTACCAGCAGATGGCAAGCCTAAATGGCTAAAAGATCCTTACTATCAAAATGATAAAGTAGCTGCAGTAGGTTGTTCGCCTATACATTTCAATGGTGAACAAGCTCAAAAAAAGTTGGCAATATCAAGAGCAATTGATCAAATTGCAGTTCAAAAAAAAGTTACTGTCAATAATGTTACTTTAAGACGAAAAAGTTCTACAAATGGTAGTGCTTATAATTCGAGATCAACTTCTTCTACTTCATTACAATCTGTTGATAACTTATCAATGAGTACAAAAGTAAAAGCAATATATACTAAAAAAGATGGGGAGATGTGTGCATGGGTTATTCTAAAATAATAAAATCAATTTTATTTCTAGGTTTACTTGTTACAAATTCATTAAGTGCTCTAACTTATGAAGAGTATCAAAAACAACAAAATGGTGAGTATAAACAATATCAAGATAAATTCCAAAAAGAATTTAAAGAATATAAAAAAGCTTATGATGAAGCATTTAAAGAGTTTAAGAAAGAGTTAAAGGTAAAATGGCCAGAAAAAAATCCTACTATGACTTCAAAGCATAAATGGGTAGAATATAGTAAAGACTTAAACACACGAAAAAGTATTGATTTTGAGAAAAAAGAGATGACTTTTGAGGTTATTGCTAAAAGTGAAAAAGAAGCAAAAGAAAAAATAGCAAAAATGTTTAATAATGTTATGAAAAAAGATATAAAATCAGCATACAAAAATGATATTTTAGAACAAAAGATTGCTAAAAAGCTAAAAAAGAAAAAGACTAAAATAGCTACTATTGATGCAACTAGAAAACTTATTGCAGATATTATTAACTTTAGACAACAGCAAAAACTAAAGCAAAAACTAAAAACTAAGAAATTAATTAAAGTAAAGCATAAAGGTAAATTTATTTACAAAGCAAATGTAAAACTACCTGCAGATACAACTATAAAAAAAGCTAGACAATTTAAGTCTGATGTAATCAAAAATGCTAATAAGCAAAATATACCAGCTTCTTTAGTATATGCGATTATGCATAGTGAAAGTTCATTTAACCCTATGGCAAGATCTAGAATACCTGCTTATGGTTTAATGCAAATTGTTCCTAGAACAGCTGGTATTGATTCTTATAAATATCTATATGGTGGAAAAAAACTTTTAAGTTCTGGTTACTTATATAATTCTAAAAAGAATATTACTATAGGTTCTGCTTATTTACATATTTTATATTTTAGATATTTGAAAAAAATCAAAGATCCTCAAAGTAAACTATATTGTACAATTGCTGCATATAATACTGGAGCTGGAAATGTTGCAAGAGCTTTTATAGGTACTACAAATATTAATAAAGCATCAAGAACAATTAACTCTATGAGTTCAGATCAAGTATATAAAAGATTAATGAGAAAACTCCCACATAATGAAACAAAACACTACTTAAAAAAAGTAACAAATAGAGTTTCGGCATATAATAAGTTATTAAAAACAACTTTATAATATATTTATAACAAAAGGAGATTAGATGTTAAAAAAAACAATTGTAACTTTGTCATTACTTAGTTTACTAAATGCAAGTAGTTATGATGACTGGTTAAAGTCACAAAATAATGAATATACTAGCTATAAAAAAACTATGGATGATGAATTTAGTGATATGCTAAAAAAAGATTGGAAAGCTTTTAAAACTATGAGTAGTCCATCTCCTTATAAAAAGCCAAAACCCATTACTATACCAACAATAAGTAAACCAATAGTAGTACCTAAAAAAGATATTTTACACTCTCCAAAAGTTGAAGTAAAACCTTTTGTTAGAAAGAAAATTATTACACCGACACTTGTTAAAAAGATAAACTATCCAAATTCTACAAATATATCTTTTGATTTTTATGGAGAAAAAGTATCTTTACAATATGATAAAAAAATGACTTTTAGATTATCTAAAATTGATAAAAATGTTATTAGTAAATATTGGGAAACTATAAGTAAAACAAAGTACAAAAAATTACTAAAACAAATCAATAGTTATAGTACAAATCTAAATTTAAATGATTGGGCTAAGTATCAATTTATCAATAAACTTGGAAATAAAATTTATCAAGATAAAAACACTGCAAATTTATTTACTTGGTTTATCTTGGCAAAATTAAACTATGATGTAAAAGTTGGATATAATAAAAATGATATTTACCTTTTATCTACTATGCAACACTCTTTATATCAAATTGCATTTTTTAAACTAAAAAATAAAAAATATTATGTACTAACTCCAAAAGGTAGAATAGGTAAAGTTGGGAATATTTATACTTATGCAGGAAACTATCCTAAAGCTACAAAAAAACTATCATTTACAATGAACAAAGAACTTAAGCTTTACAATGGTATAAAAAATAAAAAGCTATCATTTAAATTTCAAAATAAATCATATAGTGTAAATGCTAAATATAGTAGTGAATTAGTAAAATTTTATAGTACATTTCCACAGTCAGATTATAATATCTATTTTGGAACAAAAAACTCACCAGCATTATCAAATACACTTCTAAGTGATTTACAAAAAATAATATCTGGAAAATCTGAAATTGAAGCTGTAAATTTATTATTAAGATTTGTTCAAAAATCTTTTGCTTATAAAACTGATCAAAAGCAATTTGATTATGAAAAAGTTATGTTTCCTGAAGAAACTATTGCATATCCATACAGTGATCGTGAAGATAGAAGTATTATGTTTAGCTAT
>CAZAOJ010000084.1:0-5375 GCA_964486745.1 uncultured Arcobacteraceae bacterium | reverse complement strand
TTTCATCCTGAAAAAAGTCAATCTTTAGGATTGAAAATATTAGAAAATTTTGTTAATTTAAAAAGTGATGATTAGATGTTAAAACATAGAGTAATACCATGTGTACTTTTAAAAGATTGGCAATTGGTTAAAAGCATAGGTTTTGAATCATTTCGTACTATTGGGCACCCTACATCAACAGCAAGAATTTATAATGCAAGAGATGTAGATGAGCTAATAATCTTAGATATTGATGCTAGTTCAAACAATGAAAAAATAAATACAGAGATTATTACAGATATTGCAGATGAATGTTTTATGCCTCTTACAGTAGGTGGAGGGATAAAAACTTTAGAAGATATATATAAAGTTTTAAATGCTGGAGCAGATAAAGTATCTATTAATACAAAAGCTTTAGAAGACTTAAATTTTATAAATAAAGCATCTTCTACTTTTGGCTCTCAATGCATAGTTTGCTCAATCGATGTAAAAAAGCTTGGAACAAAATACAAAGTTTTTAATAAATCAAAGGGAATATTAGATATTTATCCTTTAGATTTAGCTATACAATATCAAAAATATGGAGCAGGTGAAATTTTATTAACATCAGTTGATAAAGAGGGTTCAACAGATGGTTATGATATTAATTTAATTAAGCAATTTAAAAATAAACTAAATATTCCAATAATTTTAAATGGTGGCATGGGTAAACCAGAAGATGCTGTAGAAGCCATACATAATGGTGCAGATGCAATAGCTGCTGCTTATATTTTTCATTTTTCACAATATACTCCTAATGATATAAAAAATATACTGCAAAAAAACAATATTGTAACTAGAATACAATAAAAAATTAAAAAAAAACTTACCTTATTTATAAGGAATAATAATTGCTAAACTAACTTATATATTATATTGAGGACTATTATATGTATAATGAGTTATGGCTAAATAAAACAGAAATATTAAAAAAATGTAAAAACAAAAAAATTCTTTTTTGGGGTAGTGGAGAATGGATAGAAAAAACTATAAATTTCTTAAATAAAAAACCAGAATATATAGTAGATAACAGTCCAAATATTCAAGGAGATATTCAAAGAGGAATTAAAGTTATACCTTATGAAACTGTTGAAAAAGATATCAACCAATACTATATTATTATTACAACTGGATCATATCATAGTCTAATAAAAGATTTACTATCTAAAGGTTTATTTGCAGGTGAGAACTTTTGCTGTTCACCATCTATGAAAAATCTTAAAATTAGAGATGACATTTTATCGGTTGATACAAATATACTTTTTAGTGTTACAGCTTCTTCTAAATATGACAACGGTGGTTTATATATATATAATACGAAGAAAAAAGAATATAAAAAAATTTTCAAAGGTAAATCTAGAGCAATTTCAAAAAGTCATAACTACATAGTTATGGTTGATGAAGAAAATGGACTTGTTATTTTTGATAAAGACTTAAAATTTTTAAAACAAGTAAAGCTCCTTATTAATTCTGTTGCACACGGTGTAGCTATATCAGAAAAATTAAATAAAATATTTGTGGCTAATTCCGGTAGGGACTCTATTTCTATTTTTAATTTAAATACTTTCACGCATATACAAGAGATAAGTATCAGTGATAAATATAATAGTTTAAAAGAAGAACAGCACCATATCAATGATCTTTACATTGATGAAAATAATGAAAGCCTATTTATATCAATGTTTTCTTTCACTGGTAATTGGAGAAAAAATATATATGATGGCGGTGTATTGGAATATGATTTAAAAAACAAAAAAATCATTGGACCAATAATATCAAATATGTGGATGCCACATTCTATACAAATGATGGATAATAAAATAATATTTCTTGATAGTATGAGGGGTGATTTATATAAAACAAGTAATAAAGTCATTGGTAAATTTAATGGTTTTATTAGAGGGTTTGATTTTGACAATAAATATCTGTATATTGCACAAAGTTCCCATAGATACTTTGATAGACTTCAGAACATATCATTAAATATACCTTTAAACTGTGGTATTTATATATTTGATGAATTTACAAAAGCCAGCGTATTTCATTCTTTATCAGATTTTGAAAATATTCACAGTGTAATAGTTTTAGACAATGAATAAAATCATTACTTATATAAATAAATTCTTAATAGAGGTTAATTAATTGAATACAATTGAAGAAAAAGCACTAATAACATTTCAAAAAAATATGATTTACTTTTCTAAAAATCATATAAATACATATAAAAAATTATATCTATTTAATGAAGCCATAGAAAATTCTTCTTATATTGAAAAATATTCATTAGAGTATATGAATGAAAGTTATTTCGATATCTTAGAGATATCTACTAATAGATATATGTATAACAGAAATAGTAATACTCATGCAATTGAGACTGCAAATAGTGTCAATTACAATAAAAGTGATTCTGCAATTCAAGGATTTTACATTGATACTTTAAGCGAAGATGCTGTTCATAAATTCAATACGGAAGTTGATTTAAATACTAGACTATTCGCTGGAGCAGATATAATATACCATTACAATATGATATGCTCAAATAAGAAAAAAATGTCAAAAATATATAAATTTATCTTTGATGGTGTTGGTCTAGGACTACATATAATACAAATTCAAAAAAAAATAGCAGCCTTACAACTATATGTTATAGAAAATAATATAGAACTTTTCAGGCTTTCTTTATTTGTAACCAACTATGAAGAACTATCAAAAACAACACAATTATTTTTTTCTATCATGGAAACAGATGCTGAGTTTAAAACCTCATCAACTAAATTTATTGAAAACTTATCTACTCATAATCATTATATTAAATACACAACATTAAATACAAATGATTACATTAATATAAAACGATTTCAATCCAGTATGGTAACACAAAACTATCTTATACATCCATATTCAAAAATGTTAAAAGGTTATATTAAAGGTCCAGAATATCTTATAGATAATTATCCTTTTTTAAATTTTTCGATAGTATCATCTACTGATTCTCCCATCTCTAACAAACCTGTACTTGTTATAGGTTCTGGACCTTCTCTTGGTTACAACCTAGAATGGCTAAAAAAGAACCAAAATAAATTTTTCTTAATTAGCGCTATGTCGTCCTTAACTATTTTAGATTCTTTAGATATTATACCTGATTTAACTATTCATATAGATCCAAATCCAAAATCACTTAAGATTTTAAAAAATTTAGATATGTCTAAATTTTTAAATAAAACCAACTTTCTTTTTTCATCACTAGTTACACAAAATGTTATAAATATGATTCCAAAGAATCAACTATTTTTTACTGAAACTTCTGTCAAATATACAGTAAAACATAAAATACTATCTGCTCCAAGTATAGGTGAGACATCTTATGCTGTAGCTCTTTTACTTGGTGCACAAGAGATATATCTTTTAGGACTAGACTTAGCATTAGATCCTGATACAAAAGCTACACATCCAAAAGAGCATATATATTCAAGAAATGTAACGGATACAGATAATAGTGAGAATTCTTTTATTTTAAAAGATACTATTATTGATGTAAAAGGAAATTTCTTAGAAACAGTACAAACTACATCAATATATAAAATTTCTATATTAGCATTTAACAATATTTCTAAAAATTTACTCTCTACACAAAAAGTATATAACTTAAATAATGGTGCACATCTTGAAGGTTCTAAAGCTTTAAAAGTTAAAGATATAAATACTGATTCTCTTATAAAAATCAACAATGATAAATACCAAATTCTTCATGAATATTTAACTTCTATTTCCAACAAAGGTATGGGAAAAGAAGATATTATAAATCTTAACAATCAACTAAATGAAGCTCTAAGATTAAAAAATATTATACACAAATATACATTATCTACAACTCCTAAAGATTTCAATACATATCTTAAGAAATTTTATTATCTTTATCAAGAATTACTAAATTTTAATGAAAATTCAAAATATGATATAAACAAAGTTTTTAATGCTTATTTACAATATATATCTGGTTATATATTTGATATATTAAATACTAAAGGGGTAAAAAATATTTCTCAAGAGATAAAATATTTAGATGATATTCTTTTAAAAGGTATTGTTAGAATTTTAAACATATATATTAAAGCTATGGATGTATATACGAAGTGGGTATAAAAGCCAAAAGTCTTGGCTTTTATACAAAAAATGAAAAGCAACATTGAAATGTTGCTTTAAAGATTAGTACTATTGTAATAATCTCATTACATTTTGTTGAACTGCATTTGCTTGTGAAAGCGCATAAGTACCAGATTGAGCAAGAATGTTCAATTTAGCAAAGTTTGCAGACTCAGCAGCAAAGTCAACATCACGAATTTGTGATTCAGCAGAAGTTACATTTACTTGAGTAACAGAGATGTTACGAATAGTAGATTCTAACTGATTTTGAACAGAACCAAGGTCTGAACGAGTAGCATCAAGTTGTTTTAGAGCAGAATCTGTAATTAAGATTGCTACTTCAGCTGAGTTACGGTTTGTAACATCAATATTTTCTAAAGATACACCTTGATTAGTTACAGCTTTTGTTCCAGAAGTAAAACCAAATGATGCTGGATCAGTACCACCAATTTTAACTGAACTGTTGCTATAAATTTCTACAGCACCTATTCTAGATTCATTTGTTACACCTTTAGTTAAACCAAAAGTAGTATTTGCTTTTGTACCAGCAATATTTAAATCATCACCATTGTTAACAACAAGTTCCATTTTACCATTAGCTGTGATTTTTGAATCACTCATACCATCAATATTTTTAATAGCTGCTTGTAATGCATCTCTAGCAGAACCAGCAGTAGCACCATCACCATATGTTCCAGCTAAATCAATACCATTGATAACTAATTCACCTGTTTCAAGAGTTACAGCTGCAGTTACCGTTGAGTCAATTGTACCAGTATTTGTACCAGAACCATTAGTTAGATTATCTGCCGTTAAACCTGTATATGCTTGAGAATCAAGATTAGCTAAATCTGCAGCTGTAGTATTTGCTGAAGAAGAAGTAATAGCAATATCACCAGCAGCTTTACCTGTTAATGTTATTTTACCACTATCAGTAATCTCTGCACTAGATAAGAAGTTGTCATTTTGATTAACTAGTGCCGCTAAACCATTTGTGATAGTATCTATAGTATCACCAGCTGATGCAGTATATGTAGCTACTTGACCATTACCATCACTAATAGTGTAAGCTTGAGATGCTGCAGCATCAACAGTAACTGTATCTTGATCAATGTTATCTCTTGTACTTATAGAGATATTTGAACCATCAACAGACTCTAATACTAATTTTTTATCAGTATTTAAAGTAGCAGTAACACCTGTCTGATCAC
>CAZAOJ010000083.1:0-5583 GCA_964486745.1 uncultured Arcobacteraceae bacterium | reverse complement strand
AGTCAAAAAAACTTTAAAAAAGAGATACTTACTCATAAAAGAAATTATACGAGGAATAAAAAATGTTACGAGTTATTAAACATATTGCTAAATGGAGTTTAACGGCTTCGTTAAAAACAGTTAGAAATGAAAATATAAGTTTTATCAAGAAGTTAGAAAAAATTTTACCATCATTAAAGGATCAAGCAAATTTTTTAAATGATGATATGAAAGAAGATAGTGAATATTTGTATCATAAAAAAAGAAATTTACATGCTTTTCAATTAAAATTTACACTAGATAAAATAGAACAATTTAAAAAAGAAAGCAAAAATGACAATATCTCTATTATAGATATTGGTGATTCATCTGGTAATCATCTAATACAATTACAAACTTTGGATAAAGGTATTACAAATATAGCTTCTGTAAATTTAGATATCAAAGCTGTAGAAAAGATAAAAAATAAAGGTATAGAGGCATATCATTGTAGAGCTGAAGAATTATTAGAAAAGTATGATTTGAAACCTAATTTTTTCATATCTTACCAGATGCTTGAGCATTTAACAGATCCAGTAAGGTTTTTACATAGTATTTCCCAAAGTGCTAAAAATGGGGGGGGGTGCTTGTGATAGATTTATCATATCTGTACCTTATCAAAAACAATCAAGAGTTGGAATGTGGCATATGAGATTTCCAGATACTAAAACTATTCGTAATGCTGAAGATGTACATATTTTTGAATTATCTCCTGAGGATTGGAAATTTTTAGTTCAATTTGCTGGTTGGGAAGTTGTATCCGATAAGATTTATTATCAATATCCTAAATGGCACTGGTTGTATTTAACAAAATGGTTATGGAAACGATTTGATTTTGAGGGGTTTTATATAATGGAATTAAAGATAAATCACAAATGGTCAGATTTATACGAGAGTTGGTAATATATGAATATAATAGTAACAAGTCCAAGTTTTTCATAAAAAACTATATTAAAGTATGGAAAATAATTTGAAACAAGATTTGTCAACTAGCAATCAAATAATAGTATTATAATTTTTAAAATATGAAGATTTAAAATTTACTATCATTACAAAATCTATCAATAAACAATTAAAATTAGATATTGAAAAGTATAATTCTCAGTATAATAACTTAAGGGTCAAGACTAGTTTAGCATAGAGAATATGTTAAACTAAGCCCATGAATACGGTAAAAAACAAGTATATAAAATTATCAGGAGGTATAGTATGAATATAGTAGCTACAAGTCCAAGTTTTCTAAAAATAAAACTTTACAAAAAGAGATATATAAATGAATAACCAAATAATAGTTTACGACAATGGGGAAATAGAATTAAAAGTGTCTGTTGAAAATCAAGGAAAGTATCTTGAATAATCAAATGACAATTGTAGAAGATAGTATTAAAAACAAGATTTATAATATACGAAATATACAGGTGATGATAGATAAAGATTTAGCAGAACTTTATAGTGTTGAAACAAAAAGAATAAATGAGCAAGTAAAAAGAAATATAGAAAGATTTGATGATGATTTTATGTTTCAACTCACAAAAGATGAATTTGAAGATTGGAAGTCGCAAAATGAGATATCCAATTCTATGAAAATGAGTCTTAGAAAATTACCATTTGTTTTTACAGAGCAAGGTGTATATATGCTAGCAACTGTATTAAAAAGTAAAAATGCAGTTGAAACAACAAAACAGATAATGAGAACTTTTACTAGTATGAAAAAGTTTTTATTAAATAATGCTTCAATCTTTCAACGATTTGAAACAATAGAGCAAAGATTGACTGTGCATGATAAAAAACTTAATAGAGTTTTTAAAGCAATAGAAAATAAAAATATTAATCCAATTCAAGGTATATTTCATAATGGACAGATATATGATGCTTATATATTTGTAAATGATTTACTAAAAAGTGCCACTAAAGAAGTTGTTTTGATAGATAATTATATAGATGAGACGATATTAACTTTGTTTTCAAAATATGAAGATTTAAAATTTACTATCATTATAAAATCTATTAATAAACAATTAAAACTAGATATTGGTAAATATAATTCTCAATATAATAATCTAACTATAAAAATATCAACAAAATATCATGATAGATTTCTAATATTAGATAATAGTGAAGCTTATCATATAGGTGCTAGTTTAAAAGATTTAGGTAAAAAAGTATTTGCTTTTAGTAAAATTGATATAAAATTATTAGGTGGTGTAGTATGAATATAGTAGCAACAAGCCCAAGTTTTTCAAAAAATAAAGTTTTACAAGATGAAATATATAAATATTTTCCAAATGCAAAGTTAAACTTAGATGGTATTAGATTTACACAAGATGAACTAATAGAGTTTATAAAAGATGCAGATGGTATCATAGTAGGTCTTGAGCCTATCAATGAAGAGGTACTAGATAAGTGTCCAAATCTTAAAATAATATCTAAATATGGTGTAGGGCTTAACAATATAGATTTAGAAGAGTGTAAAAAAAGAGATATAAAGATTGGTTGGACTGGTGGTGTAAATCGCCTTAGTGTAGCAGAGATGGCACTAGGTATGATGCTTATGTTTTCAAGAAACTTATACACTACATCAAATGAACTTAAAAATGGTATTTGGGAAAAGAACGGTGGTTTTCAACTAAGTGGTAAAACTATTGGGATAATTGGGGTTGGTTTTATAGGTAAAGAGCTTATAAGATTACTTAAACCATTTGGTTGTAAGATACTTGTAAATGATATAATAGATCAAGATGCTTATTATAAAGCAAATGATTGTATAGAAGTATCAAAAGATGAGATTTTTAAAACTTCTGATTTAGTAACTATCCATACGCCACATAATGACATTACAAATAATATGGTTGATTTAGGTATATTAAAAACTATGAAAAAAAGTGCCTATATACTAAATACTGCAAGAGGTGGTATCATAAATGAGCAAGATTTAAAATATGCTTTACAAAATGGTATCATTGCAGGTGCTGGTATAGATGCTTATGTAGAAGAACCACCTACTGATAAAGAATTTTTAAGCTTACCAAATCTTATATGTACACCTCATATTGGTGGTAATGCAAAAGAAGCAGTTGAAGCTATGGGTATGAGTGCAATTAAGCATTTAAAAGAATATTTTATAAATTAAAGATATAATAATTTATTAGTAGGAGTACAAATGCATACAGTTCAATTAAAAATAGATAATAGTATTTATCATAATGTTATGTTTTTATTAAATAATCTTAACTTAAAAGGTTTGGAAATAAAAGAAAAAGAAACAACGGATAATAAAATTAATTCTTTAGATTTTTCACAATATAAAGTTAAAGCATTTGAAGATATTGAAGACCCTGTACAATTGCAACGATCAATAAGAGATGAATGGAATTAATTTGAAAAAATATTTATTAGATACAAATAGTATAATATATGCTTTAGATAAAGGTTTCATTTTTCCAAATTATAATTATTATTTTTCAATTATTACTGAAATTGAACTATTATCATTTAGTAAATTAACTAAAGAGGATAGCGATACTATAAAACTAGCTTTATCAAATTTTAAATCAATCCCTATTGATAATGATATAAAAGATATAACTATAAAAATTAGAAAAGAAAATAAGATAAAATTACCAGATAGTGTAATCATAGCAAGTGCATTGGAAAAAAATGCTATCTTAGTTACTTCAGATAAACAATTAATTAATTCTAATCTAGTTGAAACTATTGAATTAAAAAATTTAAAAAAAGGCAATAAATAATATGTCTAAAAAAGTTATAATATTTGGTGGAAGTGGATTTCTTGGTTCTTATGTGGCAGATGAACTTACAAGAAGAGGTTATGAGGTAACTATAGCAGATTTGTTACCCTCTAAATATTTACACAAAACTCAAAAGTTTATTAAAATAAATATACTTGATATAGAGAATATAAAAGAATCTATAAAAGATATAGATATAGTATATAATTTTGTAGCAATAGCAAATCTTGATGATGCAATACATGATCCTATAAATGCTATGAATATAAATGTAATGGGAAATCTAAATATTTTAGAAGCTTGTAAGCAAAATGGAAATATTGAACGATTTGTATATGCAAGTAGTGCTTATGCTTTAAGTAGCGAAGGTTCTTTTTATGGTATAAGTAAACAAAGTAGTGAAAAGCTTACTGAAGAATATTATAAACGATATGGACTTAAATACACAGTTATAAGATATGGTTCAATTTATGGTGAAAAAGCTAGTCACAATAACTATATTTACAATCTTTTAAAAGATGCTATTAAAAATGGTGAGTTACACTATAAAGGTGATGGAGAGGATTTAAGAGAATATATACATGCAGCCGATGTGGCTAAACTATCAGTTGATATTTTAGAAGATAAACAATATGAAAATGAGCATATTATACTTACTGGAACAGAAAGACTTAAAAGAATAGAGCTACTTACTATGATAAATGAGATTATGCAAAATAAACTTGAAGTAAAACAAATAAGTTATGATAATCTTGGACATTATAAAATTACACCATATTCGTATCATCCTACAGCTGCTAAAAAACTTGTGGCAAATCCTTACATTGATTTAGGGCAAGGGATTTTGGAATGTATTCAGGAAATATATAAAGAGATGGAAAAGTAAAATTGAATACTAAGAATATTTTTTTATCTTATATCCTAGATAAACAAACTCCTACTTATGGAGATAGAAATAAATTTGAACAAATAAAAAAAAGTGATATATCAAAAGGTGATGTAGCAAATGATACAACTATATCGACAACTGTTCATATAGGTACTCATATAGATATGCCATATCATTTTTTTGAAGATGGGCAAACGATAGAAGATTTTGATGCTGATTTTTGGATATTTACACAAAAAGAGATACTTTTTATTGAATTGAAAATTGAGAATTTAGAATTGATAATTAAAGATAAATTGATTAATGAATTAGAAAAGATAAAAGATAACTCTCAATTCTCAATTCTCAATTCTCAATTATTAATTGTTAAGACTGGTATCTGCAATATAAGAGATAAAAAAGAATTTTGGAATGAAAACTATGGATTTCATCCAGATATTGCTAATTATTTAAGAGATAACTTTCCTAGTATTAGAGTGTTTGGATTTGATTCTATATCAGTATCTAGTTTTCAAGAAAGAATGATAGGTAGAGAATCACATAAATCTTTTTTAGATTCTTCTAATCCAATATTACTTTTAGAAGATATGGACTTGAGGAATATTGATAAAAATACAAAATTTAAAGAGATAATTGTATCTCCACTTAGAATATCTAATTGCGATGGATTGCCTTGCACAATAATAGCAAAAATACAAAAAGAACAATTCTCAATTCTCAATTCTCAATTCTCAACTATTTTCTGGGATTTTGATGGTGTGATACTTAATAGTATGAAGATAAAAGGTGATGGTTTTTTAGGACTATTTAAAGAATACGATAAAGAATATTTAGATTTAATAGAAACATATCATTACAAAAATGGTGGAGTTTCAAGATTTGAAAAGATTAAGTATTTTTATAATGATATTTTAAAACAAGAGATAT
>CAZAOJ010000082.1:0-5638 GCA_964486745.1 uncultured Arcobacteraceae bacterium | reverse complement strand
GTTCCACCTCAAAAAATGCACTGTTCTGTTATGGCTTATGATGTAATTTTAGAAGCTGCAGCTCAATACAAAGGTGTTGATAGAGAAACTTTAGTAAATGCTGATATTGTTTGTGAGTGTGCAAGAGTTACAAAACAAGAAGTTATTGATGCTATTAAAAATAATGATTTAAAAACTATTGAAGAAGTAATAGAAACAACAAAAGCAGGTAGTTTTTGTAAATCATGTATCCGTCCTGGTGGACATGAGCCAAAAGATATCTATTTAGTAGATATTTTAGCTGATGTTAGAGAAGAGATGGAAAAAGAAAAACTAGAAAATGCTGCAAATACAACTGCAAGTGGAGAAAATAGTTTTGACAAAATGACAATAGTTCAAAGAATTAAAGCAGTTGATGCCGTAATTGATGAGTATATTAGACCAATGCTTGTTATGGATGGTGGAGATATGGAGATTATTGATATTAAAGAAAATACTCCTTATTATGATATTTATATTAGATATTTAGGAGCTTGTGGAAGTTGTGCAAGTGGAAGTACAGGAACATTATATGCAATTGAGTCAACACTTAAACAAAAAGTTGATGAGAATATAAGGGTTTTACCAATATAATATCACAATTTTAACACAAGAGATATATATGTCACAAGACCAAATATTAAAAAACACAAATGCTCAACTTTTAGATAAGTTTAATGCTTCAATTATGTTTGATAAAAAGCTTTATGCTCAAGATATCAAAGGAAGTATTGCTCATTCTAAAATGTTGGCAATACAAGGTATTATCAGTATTGAAGATCAAGAGTCTATAGAAAAAGGTTTACTTCAAGTAAAACAAGAGATAGAATCTGGTGAGTTTACTTGGAGTTTAGAATATGAAGATGTTCATATGGCAATAGAAAGCAGACTCACTCAAATCATAGGTGATGCAGGAAAAAGACTTCACACTGCAAGAAGTAGAAATGATCAAGTTGCTACAGATTTTAGACTTTATGTACAAGATAAAAATGTAGTAATAAAAAATAAACTTCAAAAGCTTATCTCAACACTTGTAAATATAGCTTCTAATCATACAGATACTTTGATACCTGGTATGACACATCTTCAACATGCTCAGCCTATTAATTTTGCATACCATCTATTGGCTTATGCAAATATGTTTAAAAGAGATTTTGAAAGATTTGAGAGTTCATATACTAGAAATAATTTTTGTCCACTTGGTAGTGCAGCATTAGCAGGAACTCCTCATAATATAGATAGATTTAAAAGTGCAGAACTTTTAGGTTTTGATTCTCCTACAATCAGTGCATTGGATACTGTAAGTGATAGAGATTTTGCTTTGGAGATTTTATTTAATATCTCTACGTCAGTTATGCATATAAGTAGATTATCTGAAGAGCTTATTTTATGGAGTTCTTATGAATTTGGTTTTGTAAGAATGAGCGATGAATATGCTACAACAAGTTCAATTATGCCACAAAAGAAAAACCCAGATGTCCCAGAACTTCTAAGAGGAAAAACAGGACGAGTTTATGGAAATCTTATCTCATTATTTACGGTTATGAAAGGTTTGCCACTAGCATACAATAAAGATACTCAAGAAGATAAAGAAGGTGTATTTGATAGTGTAGAAACTATTGAAATCTCTTTAGATATTTTAACTGCAGTGATGGATACTCTTATAATTAATAAAGATAAAATGGAAAATGCTTGTAAAGTAGGGCACTTAAGTGCAACTGATTTAGCTGATTATTTAGTACAAAAACAAAATATGCCATTTAGAACTGCATATTATATTACAAAAAATGTAGTAGCAAAAGCAAATAGTCTAAATAAAGATATGAGTGAACTAACTATAGATGAGATTAGATCTAGTGATGAAAACTTATCTAATATAGATGAAGAGATTATTTCGTATTTGGATTTAAAAAATTCTATGAATGCAAGAACTTCATTTGGTGGAACATCATCAGCTCAAACTCAAGAGCAAATAAAATACTTTCAACAATGGCTTGTTAATCTTTAATCGATTAACTTGCCTTTAATATCTCCAAACATTAATACATCTTTTAATAAAGCTGTATCACATAGTCCATTTTTATCAAGTGAAATTAATAATTCACCCCTTTTGCTAGAAAATATTTTTTGATTTATAAAAACTTTTAAAATTGTATCTTGAGTTGATTTTAAATCTTTATTTATATTGTTAAATTGTTTATTAGTTGGAACAATTACATTTATAATTCCATTGTTTTCATTTGCACCTATTGCATGGAGATCATACTCTTTGCCTTGTTTAAAATCTTTTATATAATATTTTAGATTGAAAAATAAAGATAAAATATCATTTTTTGCATAATATTCAAGTGTTTTACTTGCTGTAACTTTTTCCCATTTTTGAGTTGTTTTATTTAATGAAGTTTTTGTGTTTTTTACTTTTACTATTTTATTTTTATGATCTATATTATAAAAAGATTTTCTTGTTTTGACATCATTTTTTACAAACTTTGAAAAATTACTTGGTACAAATTGATTGTTAATAATTTCCCCTTTACTAATATATATTTCATGTTTGTGTTGTGATAAAAATGCAGAAAATCCTGTAGCATATGCATCCATTTTTATTATATAGTTATTTTGTTTATCTACTTTGATTACGGCATTTGCAATACCTAATTGACCAAAGATTCCGTATGATATAGTATATTGTTTATTTATATTTTGAGAGAAAATAAAACTCAATAATGTTAGTAGTCCTAATAATATTTTCATAATGTTCCTTTGTTGAAGTATATAAAAGTTTAGTAAAAAATTGTATTAAAATTGTGAAAATTTAGAAATTTATCATATAAGACTTGACAAATACTCACTCAAGTGCTATAATTCTATTAGCAATTAAACTAAAGGAGTGCTAATTATGAATAAAATATTTGAAAAATTAACTAATCAATTAAATGAAACAATCGAGTCAGCGTTAAGTCTAGCGTTGCATAATAAAAATCAAGAGGTTGATGTCGTACATATGGTATGGGCATTGCTTACTAATACAAATTCAGTTTTAAATCAACTTTTAAATAAAATGAATGTAGATAAAGCTGCTATTGAACTTGAAGCAAAATCAGTTGCACAAAGATTACCAAGTGTAAGTAGTGTAACTAAAGAGAATGTAAAAATAGGAAGAAACCTTGTAGAATCTTTACAAAAAGCTGAAGGTCTTATGAGTACAAGTGGAGATCAATTTATTGCTGTAGATACATGGATTATCGCAAATCTAGATAGTAGTGTATTTAAAGAGATTTTAGGAAAATATGTAGATTTGCTTGAAGTGAAAAAAACACTAGAAGCAATAAGAGGTGGTCAAACTATAAATTCACAAAGTGCAGATGAAAATTTGGAAGCTTTGGATAAATATGGTATAGATCTAAATGCTCAAGCTATTGATGGAAAACTTGATCCTGTAATTGGAAGAGATGAGCAAATCAGCAGAATGATGCAAATTCTAATAAGAAAAACAAAAAACAATCCAATATTATTGGGTGAGCCAGGTACTGGTAAAACTGCTATTGCTGAAGGATTAGCTCAAAGAATTGTATCTGGCGATGTTCCAACTTCACTGCAAAATAAAAAAGTAATAGCACTTGATATGAGTGCATTAATTGCTGGAGCTAAATATAGAGGAGAGTTTGAGGATAGATTAAAAGCTGTAATAGATGAGGTAAAAAAAGCTGGAAATATTATACTTTTTATTGATGAGATTCATACAATAATTGGAGCAGGTGCTAGTGAAGGTAGTATGGATGCAGCAAATATTCTTAAACCAAGTCTAGCAAGAGGTGAATTACATACTATTGGAGCAACAACACTAAAAGAGTATAGAAAGTATTTTGAAAAAGATACAGCTATGCAAAGAAGATTTCAACCTGTAAATGTAGATGAACCAAGTGTAAATGAAGCTTTACAAATATTAAGAGGGATTAAAGAGAAACTTGAAACTCACCACAATGTATCAATTGCAGATAGTGCTTTAGTAGCAGCAGCTAAACTTAGTGATAGATATATTACTGATAGATTTTTACCTGATAAAGCTATTGACCTTATCGATGAAGCAGCAGCAGAACTTAAAATGCAAATTGAATCTGAACCAATGGTTCTTAGTAAAGTAAAAAGAGAGATTCAAACATTAAAAGTTGAAAAAGAAGCTCTAAAAATGGAAAAAAATGATAAAAATGATGCTAGAGTAAAAGAGATTGAAAAAGAGCTTGCTGATCTTGAAGAAGAACAAAGAAATCTTGAAGCACAATTTGAAAATGAAAAAGAAACATTTGATGCAAGTAGTAAATTAAAATTACAAATTGAGGAGCTAAAAACAAAAGCTCAAATAGCAAAAAGAGAAAGTAAATTTGAAGAAGCTGCTCAAATTGAGTATGGTCAAATTCCAGAACTTGAAGCAAAAATTAAAGAGAATGAAGAAAAATGGGCAAAAATGCAAGAAAGTGGTACTCTGCTTAGAAACTATGTAGATGAAGATGCTATTGCTTCAATCATAAGCAGATGGACAGGTATTCCTGTAAATAAAATGCTTACAAGTGAAAAAGAGAGAATTTTACAAGTAGAAGATGTATTAAAACGAGATGTAATAGGTCAAGATGAAGCATTGCATGCAATTAGTAGAGCAATCAAAAGAAACAAAGCGGGACTTAGTGATGAAAGTCGTCCTATTGGTAGTTTTATGTTCTTAGGACCTACTGGAGTTGGTAAAACAGAGTCTGCAAAAACACTTGCAAAATTTTTATTTGATGATGAAAAATCATTAATTAGATTTGATATGTCTGAATATATGGAAAAACATAGTGCAAGTAGATTAGTAGGAGCAGCTCCAGGATATGTAGGATATGAAGAGGGTGGTCAGTTAACTGAAGCAGTTAGAAGAAAACCTTATAGTGTAATATTATTTGATGAGATTGAAAAAGCACACCCAGATGTATTTAATATCTTATTACAAGTATTAGATGATGGAAGATTGACAGATAACAAAGGTGTAACTGTAGATTTTAAAAATACTATTATTATCCTTACATCAAACATCGGTAGTGATAAAATTATTACTATAGAGGATAAAGAGCAAAGAAAAACAGCAGTATTAGATGAATTAAAAGGACATTTCAGACCAGAGTTTTTAAATAGACTTGATGATATTGTAATATTTGAACAATTAAATTTAGAAGCAATTACTAAAATTGTTGATATTATGTTTTCTAGCATTGCTAAAAAACTTGAACAAAGAGATATTACTTTAAAAATGACACCTGAGGCAAGAAAATATGTTGCTGATGCTGGATTTGATCCAGTATATGGAGCAAGACCATTAAAAAGAGCATTATATGAAATAGTTGAAGATAAACTTGCTGATATGATACTTGAAGAGTCTATAAAAGAAGGTGATACAGTAACATTTGATTATGTAGATAATCAAATTGTAGTAGATGTAAAAAGCTAATTTTTTAGCTTTTTACAAAATTAAGCTAACTTTAATTGACACTTTAATAAAAGTTAGCTATAATTTCGACCTTATTTG
Source organism: uncultured Arcobacteraceae bacterium (assembly GCA_964486745.1). Classification (GTDB taxonomy): domain Bacteria; phylum Campylobacterota; class Campylobacteria; order Campylobacterales; family Arcobacteraceae; genus JAYEFX01. Next base: position 63 of record CAZAOJ010000082.1, on the reverse strand, counting down.
GAAGTCAAGGTAGCTCAGCTGGCTAGAGCGCTGGTCTCATAAGCCGGAGGTCGAGAGTTCAAG
>CAZAOJ010000081.1:0-5725 GCA_964486745.1 uncultured Arcobacteraceae bacterium | reverse complement strand
CCATAGGAAAATTTGTACAGATAGATACCTATAATCAACCTGGTGTTGAGGCTGGTAAGGTTATTTTGATTAAATACTTGAATAGTAAATAAAAATAAGAGGAAGAAAAATGAAAAATATAGCAATTATATTAGCAGGTGGAATAGGAAGTCGTTTTGGTCTAAATATACCGAAGCAGTTCGCAAAACTAGCAGGAAAAACTATTATAGAGCATACAATAGAAACTTTTCAAAAACATCAGCTTATAGATGAAGTATGTGTTGTGATTCATCCTGATTGGATTTGGAAAATAGAAGAGATTATTAATATAAACAATTTTTCGAAAGTAAAAAAAGTTCTTTCTGGTGGAGAGGAAAGGAAAGATTCTTCTTTAAGTGCTATAGAAGCATATAGCTTAGAGTCTAAAGAATTAAATATGATTTTTCACGATGCTGTTCGTCCTTTTGTTGATGATCGCATTATAGATAACTGTATAGAAAATTTAAAGCATTATAATGCCATAGATGTAGCTATATCCGCAACAGATACTATCATAGAGGTACATGATAAAATCATCACTAATATTCCTAAACGTTCGGATATGATGCAAGGGCAAACACCACAATGCTTTAAACTTTCAACAATCAAAAAAGCATATGCAATAGCACAAAAAGATGAAAACTTTATGCCTACTGATGATTGTGGTGTTGTTAGAAAGTATCTTCCAAATGAAGAGATATTTGTAGTTGAAGGTAGTTTGAAAAATATTAAAATCACCCATGCACAAGATATATTTATGGCTGATAAACTATTTCAATTGAAAACAACTCTAATGACAAATAAATACTCTACTTCTCATTATGAAGAACTTTTATACAATAAAGTTCTTATTGTATTTGGAGGTTCTTATGGTATAGGCAAAGAGATAGCAGATATTGCCAAAGAGTACAATGCAAAAGTTTATACTTTTAGTAGATCACAAACAGATACAGATGTTTCTTCTATCTCTGATGTTAAAAGAGATTTAGCATTTGTATATGAAAAAGAAAATAAGATCGACTTTGTAATTAATACAGCATCTATTTTAATTAAAGAACCTTTACAAAATATTTCTTATGAAAAAGTTCTTGATGTTATGAATATTAACTATCTTGGAGCTATTAATATAGCAAAGGAGTCTATTCAGTATTTAGAAAAAAGTTCAGGTCAGCTGTTAAACTTTACATCAAGTTCATATACAAGAGGAAGAGCGAACTATGTTTTATATAGTTCTTCAAAAGCTGCTATAGTTAATCTTACACAAGCACTAGGTGAAGAGTGGTTAAATAAGTCAATTCGTATAAACTGTATTAATCCTGAGCGAACAGCAACACCTATGAGAACAGCTAGTTTTGGAAAAGAAGATCCTATGACTTTGCTTGATGCTAAAGATGTAGCATATGCTTCTATCAATACGCTATTAAGTAGTATGACAGGTCAAATTATTGATGTGAAAATTCAGAAGAATTAGTAATGAGTAAATTAAGTAAACTTGTAAAGAATCCTATATTGTTTTTTGAAGATTTTATTAAAAATAGAGCTCTAGAAAAGCCTACTTCAAAAAAATATTCTCTAAAAAAATCTGCTCCAAAAGTTAAAGATGAATTTAATTTTAATAAATTTGAGTTATATACTCATTTATTGCACACAGGGGAAAATGTTACAGGTTTAAGTCACTTGGATTTATGGATTTCCCAATTTTTAAAAGCAAATGTTGATTTTCTAATTATGATAAGAAACTATGAACTTTTTGAAACTGTAAAAGAAAAATATCCTCAACTTACTGTACTATTTGCGAAAGGTGATAAAGAGATACAATATTATCTCAATCAACTAGTATTTTTAAAAGCATGTTTTTATCCATCAAATACTGGAAGCAATATGCATCTTCTAAAATTTAATGATTTAAAACATATTTTTATAGGGCATGGAGATAGTGATAAAACAGCAAGTGCTCATAAATATTTTAGAGTATATGATGAAAATTGGGTAGCTGGCAAGGCTCATATTGATAGATTTGTAAATGAAAAATTTGATTTTAGTGGATTGAACTCTCTTGAAGTTGGGAGACCAAACTTGAAAGAAACCTTGAAAATTTCGCAAACTCCTTGGAGAGAAAGATTTGATAGTAAATTAAATCTACTCTATCTATCTACTTGGGAAGGTGTTTATCAGGAACAAAACTATACATCAGTATACTTTATTAAGAATTTTTTTAATTTAATTATTAATAAAAAGTTATTAAATACAATAAATATTAAAATTCATCCTGCTATAGGAAGAAGAGATGAAAAACTATTATCAACTAATCAAGAGTTACAAGAAGTACTTGAAGATACAGATATAATCTATAATCTATATGATAAATCAAAACCTGTTGAAGATATTATAAAAGAATCAAATATTTTTATTTGTGATATCTCTGCTGTTGTTTCAGAATCTCTTGCTGCTAATGCACCTATTTTTGTTTATATACCTAAAGATAAAGAGATAAAGCTTACAAAAAGTAAGATGATGTATGATTATTATACATATACATTTTCAAATCTTGATGAGTTATTTGAAAAAATAGAAGATGTTATTGTAAATAACAATGATTATTTATCTTCAAAAAGAGAGGAAGCAATGGAATATATATTGGGTAAAAATAATACTTTAAATGATGAATTTATTCAACAACTTCAAAAGGTCTAAATTGTGCAAAATATAGATATATCTAGATTAAAAATTAATAACAAAAATAATTTTATAATTCATTCAGCAGATTTAAAACTTACTATAAATCATATAGATTTTTGGTTAGAACCTATTATTTATACTAAAAAAGATTTCTCTATTTTAGTGAGAGATGAAATAAATTTTAAAAAACTTATAAAAAAATATCCAAAATTACAAATTTGTTATGCTAAAACACCTATTGATATAGAAACAGTTCTTAATGCTCAATCTAATTTAAAGATAGTATTATATACTTCAAACCTAGCAAAAAATATACATTTATTAAGATTTAATCATATTAAGCATATCTTTATAGGAACAAAAAATTCAGATTGGTTGAGTCAATATAATAAGTCATATAGAGCTTATGATGAATTTTGGGTAGGTGGAGAATTTGTTATCGATAAAATTAAAGATGAAATAAAAAATATTGGACATTTAAAATTTAAAATTATTGGAAAACCTCAATTAAAAGAAGTTATAAATTCTAAATATAGAGAAGAAAAAAGTAATATGATTCTTATAGATAATGAAAATGAGTTACTTTTAGCACAAGTTTATTTTGCAAATAAATTTTTAAATAATAAAATGTATATTTACTTGAGTAATGACAAAAAAGTTATAAAAGCAGACCTTTTGAATGTAGTAAAATCTCATAATTTTACAAATAAAATTCAAATATTTAATGATAAAAGTTTATTAGATGAATTTGCAAATAGAGTTTCATTAATAATCACTGATTTAAAGAATTTAAATCCTTATCTATTACAATATAATATTCCTATTCTAGTAAATATAGAGAAAGAGAATGATAAATATTTAATAGATATAGATATATTGAGAGATAGTTTATATTATTTTTCTAATAAAGATGAATTAGTAGAAATTTTAAATGAGATTAGTGATGTTGATCGATTAAAAAAGATAAGAGAGATAAATTTAAATAAATTTTTCAATCAACAATCAATTTTGGAAGATAAATTTTCAACAACGGTTACAGAATGTTTACTCGAGCATTAATTCTTTTAATTTTTTCTATCAATCTATTTGCAATTGATTTTAAACTTTTAAATGAGTTTATGTTTAAAATAGATTTAAAAAAACAGTATAAACATGGGAACGTTATACAAGGAATAACAAATATTGATAATAAATGGATAGTATCTCAAACAAGTGCTAATAAAAAATTGATTATTACCTTTTTAGATGCTAAAGGTTCTGTTTTAAATAATGAAGTCTTAAATTATCCATCACATGGTCAAGATTTAAGTATTAAATATTTATCTAAAAACTCTTTTTATCTCTTGACATCTTCAAAAAAAAATATGGGTCTATCTATCTTTAAAGTAAATAGATTTGAAACTAAAAAGATTACATTCTATAAAGATATAAATATTAGTTATGGTTTTAATACTCCGGCTATCTCTAAAGATGGTCGTTACATTGTTATTAAAAATTTTAATCAAATAAATATATATACATATAAGGATTTGATAAAAAATAAAAACACAAGACCTTTGTATAGTTTTTTATTAGATAAAATCCAACAAAATAAAAATGAATGGTTTCAAGGTATAGCGATGAAAAATGGTTATATCTATTGTCTATCAGGTAATAATCAATTAGATTCTTTAAAGCATCTTATTATATATGATACTTTTGGTAGTGTTATCAAAAATTATGAATTAAATATTGGTAAGGACTTTGCATTGAAAGAAGGAAATAAGCTAGAATTAGAAGGACTCACATTAAAAAGAAATACACTCTATACAACAGTTATGACAGGATATAATGGAAAAAATATAAAAAGACTTTATAAAATTTTGGATATATTATATGATAAATAAATTTATTTATTTAGACTCTAAAATATCTGGAGCATTAAAACAGTTAATAGATTATTTTAATACTAATATTTTTATTAAAGAAGATACTATTGTTATTATAAAACTATATGAAGAAAATCATTTTTTTTTTAAAGAATTAATCAAAAACAATATTCAATTTATTAAAGTAAAACAATATAGTGATTTACCCTCTTTAAAAAATAGTATAATTTTTTATCTTTTTAATGCACAATCTAATTGTAGACTAGTAGCATATAGAGAAGCAAAACATATTTTTGTTACACATGGAGAAAGTAATAAGGTTTCATCTATAAAACCAATATTAAGAATTTATGATTATGTGATTGTAGCTGGAGATATTGGAATTTTACGATTATTATCTAGTAATATTTTCACTCAATGTGATAGAGATAATTCTAAAATAATCAAGATGGGAAATACATTTATAGGAGAAGCTTCATATAATCATGATAGTAATTCAGATACTATCTTATATGCACCAACGTGGGAAGGTGGTATAAAAGAGGAAAATTATAGCAGTATTAATAATAATTTAGATAGTTTTAAATTTATCTCACAATATGCTAAAAAATTTAAAATAAGAACAATTATTGTTCAACCACATCCTAATTCTGGACATCGTAATTTAAAATATCTTTTTTATTTATTTCAAGGAATTAAATATTTACAGAAAAATTTTGAAGTGAAAATAACTCATTGGGAATCAAACTATAAACAAAAAATAGCTTTATCTTTTCTTTTTAAGAAATATTCTCAAAGAATTGAAAATATTTCTTATGCATTTTGTGATATTTCAGCAATGGAAGTTCAATTATTAGATAAAAATATTCCAACATTTGTTTTTTTTAATGAAACTAAAGTGATTTTACCAAATAATAAACTTTTAAAAGAATATTATAAAAATATAGGAATATATAATTTTGAAAGTAAACTATTAGTAGATAAGAAATTACAAGAAAAAATTAAAAATCTTTATATATGTTATGAAAAGGATTTTTTAGAAAAATCTAATAAGATAACAGCTTTAAATTGGTTATGTAAAAAAGTTCTTAATGATTAATAATAATTATACAACATCAAAAAAATTAATTAAAAATATAGTAAATTTCAAAAAAGTAAAA
>CAZAOJ010000080.1:0-5785 GCA_964486745.1 uncultured Arcobacteraceae bacterium | reverse complement strand
TATTGGAACATTAATACTTTTTGTTGGTGGTGTTGCAAGACTTATAGCATCACTAAAACTCACAAAATATACATCAAAACATCTTTCTACTGGTATTCCAATAGGTGCATTAAATTTTTTATCATTTATATATATGATTACACTAGGTTTAGTTTATTTTGATATATTAAATTTAGAACATTTAGTATCTTTTGCAGATGGTTTTTTTATTGCAAATGCTATTATTGGGCTAGTTACAGCCATAGCATTATTTGAAAATGGTTTTTTAAGATATGGAGCTATTTTACTTACTATTTTATTTTTTACAATTCTACTATTTTCAAATATATTTATTTTAATAGTAATATTATTATTGTTTATTTACACATTATTGCAAAGATAAATATATCTTAAAATAAACCATAAAGAATTCACAAAATATTCTCCATGCAACTTCCATAGCCATAAATATACCTATAGCATAAAGAGTATATTTTGATCTTGGTAATGTAAGCTTATATTTTCTAAGTAAATATCCAACAGCAAATGGAACACCAATCGCTCCAAATGCATATACAAACCCAATAATATACGGTGTAATTAAGAAATTAAAATTAAAAAAGTCTATCATTTATAATCTCACTTGGTTTTATACCTTCAACCAATTTTTTAAAGTTTTTCAAACTAATTAGTCCCAATTCTTTATTTTTTAATGCTTTTAATTCTGAACTAAAACCATTTTTTGCACATAAAATAAATATATCAGCATTTATAAGAGCTTTAGAACAATCTTCTTTTAGCTTATTTAATTCACTTTTTTTCATTTTCGTATTTGTATATTTACAATTTGCAGCTATAACTTTACCACTTACAGTATTTGCAACAATATCTATATTGATATCTTTATCCCAATAACTATCCATCTCATCAATAGGATCATCACTAAAATTTAGTTTTATCAATTCTTTTGAAAGTTGTACAAATATATCTTGCATAAATTCTTGTTTTTTATTTTCAAATCGTTTAAAAATCTCATCATATTCACTCTGCTTTATATCTTTATAAAAAGGTGATATAAACGCAAACCAAAATTTCATAAATGGCGTAGTAAAATACAACTTATCTGAGTAAAAATTTAGATCATCTGCTACTTCAATTACACCTATTTCACATAGTTCATCAAGTATATCTTCAGCTTCTTTTTGTGTAGTTCTTGCTTTCTTATAAACAGAATGAAATCTTCCATCCCCTAAAGCTACACCACTTAATAAAGAGTGATAAAACCCATCTCTTTTAGTAATATTTGCTACCATATTATTTAGATTGTTATATCGCTCTAATATATTTGTTTGAATTAATTCTAATATATCTTTATTTTTATCTATTTTCTCATTTAGTCCACCAAAAACCATAAAATACTCAACTGCTTGTTGAATATCATCAAATCCATTTTGTGCGTAAAATGACCTAAATTGTTCCAAAATTGTTGGGATTTTTTTCATATTTTTCCTTATCTTAAAGCCCTGGTGCTTTCCACATAGATGTAGTCAAACCTTTATCTACCAGTTCTAATTGTTTGGCATATATCTCTTGCCATTTTATTTTTATATTATCATATATCTTTTTATTTTGCATATTTGGTGTATAGGTTTTATCCCATTGTACCAACTTTTGCGAAGCATCTTGCATATTGCTATATATATCAGCTCCAACACCTGCAGCCATAGCTGCACCCAAAGCAGTTGCCTCTTTTACTTTTGGCACTTTTATATTACACCCTGTTACATCAGCCAAAATTTGACACCAAAGCTCACCTTTACTAGCACCACTAGCAAAGACTATAGTATCTATGTTGATATTTGAAAATTGTTTTATTTTATCTAAATTTATAGATGAAACTATTGCAGCATTTTCTTGTAAAGATCTAAACATACTAGCTTTGTTGCACTTTGTACTATCAATACTAAGATTTATAAAACTTGGACTAGCATGGTACCATTTACCATAATTCATACTATCAGAAAATATTGGCATAATTCCATAAGATCCTACAGGTACATCTTTTGCTTGATTTTCCAATACCGTATAAACGTCAATATTTTGCTGTTTTGCTTGTAGTTTTTCCAAATCACAAAAAGCATCTCTAAACCACCTCATCACAAGTCCAGAGAAAAATGTAATCCCTTCCGCTTGATTTAGTCCATCAATTACATGAGGATTTACCCTTACACTCATATCTTTTGGTGGTGGTATATCATTTGGTATATTAACAATTTGTTGCCAAAATGAACCACCCAATATTGCTACTTGATTTTGCTCTACTATTCCAAGCCCAGCACTACCTAATTGTACATCTCCACCACCAAGTACCACTTTGGTATTTTCACTTAAATTTGTCAATTTTACAACATCACTAGTAACATTTCCTATTGGTGTACCTGTTTCAAAACAAGGAGGAAAAATATCATCTTTAAGCCCTACTTCTTTGGCAAAAGGGTATGCCCAAGATCGTTTTTTTAAGCAAAAAATTCCACTTGTCCCTGCATTGCTTGGTTCACTAGCTATTATCCCACAAAGTTTAAATAATATCCAATCACTTATCATAGAGATTGTTTTTACTTTGTTATAGATTTCTGGTTTATTGTTTTTAAGCCATAAAAGTCTAGGGATGGCTCCAAGTGCAAAAGTCTGTCCAGATTTTTCATAAAAATCTTTTTCAAGATTTGGATAGTTTTCATTTAGATATTTTACTTCAGCCCCTGCTCTTGCATCTACATTTGCTACGCCCCAAAGTTCTTTGTCATTTTCATCATATAAAACTATCCCCTCTCGCATGCTTGTAGCACTTAAGGCTAGGATATCTTCACTGTTTATTTTTGATTGAGCTATTACTTCTTTGATACACTCTATAGCCAATTGCCAATTTGTATCAAAATCAAAACTCATACTGTCTGGTACATTTGACTCTTCTAAATGTGTCCACTCTTTTTGTGATACTGCTATTTGATTACCAAGCGTATCAAACAATACTGCTCTTATACTTCCTGTTCCTGCATCAATTCCAAGTAAATATTTCATCATTTTTTTAATTTTATTTGTTCCAATTCCCAATATTCCATATCAAAGCTGTCTTTTAACGATATACTTTCATATCCACCTAGCATATCAGCTCTTAAAACTGCCAACATAGTATGTTGTACTATATCATTTATAATATTTGCCTCTTTTTCATCTTTGCCAAATGTCACTATCCCCCAGTTTTTTACTATCGCCCAATTTGGAGCAGGATTTAAACATATCTCATCTGTAGCAAATGATTCAAAATACTCCATATATAAAGCTTTGTACTCATCAATAGCACTTTGAAAATCATCATCTTCAAATATAACTGGAACTCTTTTTGTACGAATTATATGTTCTGGAGTTAACACCCCTCTTGTAGCTATATTTTGTATATCTCTTTGTGAAGCATAGTGAAGTGCAAGTGGTGATTGGTCTTGTTTGATATATAGATCATAACCTTTCTCTTTTGAGATTATATCTTGAAGTTTTACTATATCAAGTATAGTTCTTGGTGTATATTTTTCTATAGTTACACTTGCATTTTTATCCAAATAATCCTCAGCCATACAAACTGCATCTATCATCTTGTCATACGATTTTTTTGCATCATCATCAAAAGTAAATATACCGTGATTATGTAGTATTATCCCCTCACATCTATCCCACTGTATATCTTTACTCATCTCATAAATTGTATGAGCAAGTATAAACCCTGGCATCACATAAGGCACTATTAGATAATTTGGAAACAACTCTTTTATAATCTCTTGACCATTTATATTATTTGATAGTGTTACAATAGCATCTGAGTGAGTGTGATCTACATACTTGAAAGGTATAATTGCATGAAGTATAGCTTCAACTGATGGATTTGGAGCAGATTTATCTATCATAGCTGCTTTTTGTTGATCCACCATATCTATATCACTTAGAGTTTCTAATTTTGCCATCTGCTTTAAAACATCAAGTTTTACAGGAGCAAATCCCTCTTTTTGTATAGATACAAGATCCCAACCACTACCTTTGACATATAGTATATCTTCACCATCTACATTGATTTTTACAGATGTATTTCCACCACCATGCAATACCAATTCATCACTTTGACCAAGAAGATTGGATGTATATACTCTTAGGTCTAAATCACTTTTAAACTGTGAAGCTGTTTGTTCATCCCATAGATTTTTCAATTTATAAATTTCCTAATACTTCTAATTCATCTGTATATTTATGCTCACAGTATGGTTCATAGCTTGATTTATATACTGCATAGTGTGCTGAAGCTTTATGTCCATCCAGTGCTTTTTCATCTGCCCAAGTCTCTACAGCCATAAACTTTCTTGGATTGTTTTCATATTGAAAAATATTGTATAAAAGGCATCCATCCTCTTTTTTTGATGGTTCTACCATAGCTGTTAGCAACTCTTTCATTTTAGCTTCGCAACCCTCTTTTGCTATAAATGTTACTCTTTTTGTTATTGTCATATTTTATCCTTGTATTAAATTAGTTTTATTCCATCATCTGTAACTTTAATTTTATCGTCATCTTGCAATAAAGTTAATGCTTTTTTGAAATTTTTCTTTGATAATCCAAATATTTTATTTATCGCTTCTGAATCACTTTTGTAATTGTATGGTAAAGTACCGTTATTTTTCTTTAAAATATTAAATACTGCACTACAGGCCATATCTAGCTTTCTTGCACCTATTGGCTGAAGTGAAATATCAAGCTTACCATCTTCTCTTAAAGTCTTAATATATGCTTTTGCAGTAGTACCTACATATAATTTTGAAAACACTTCATTTGCATAAAGCATCCCTTCGTAATTGTTGTCTACTATTACTTTAAAACCTAACGGTGTTTTTGCTATGACTAATACACTTACTTCATCGTTTTGTTTGAAGTGTTCTGTATCTTTACTCAAAAATGAAGTAATCTTTTCAATACCTATTAATCTTTTTGTTTGCTCATCTTCTACTATTCTAATAATACGGTGTTCCCCTACTTCAAATGGAGTCTTTTGCTTATTTCTTGGAACTAGTAAATCTTTTTGTAATCCTATATCTACAAATGCACCAAATCTTACAGTATCTACAACTTTTACAAAAGCAAACTGATCTTTTAGTGCTACAGGCTTTTGTGTAGTAGCTATTAGTCTATCTTCACTATCTGTGTATATAAATACCTCTATGATATCATCAATTTGCATATCATCTGTGATAAAAGCATTTGGCAGTAATACTTCTGATTCATCCTGTGCTTCTAGGAAAAATCCATGGTCAGTATCTCTTTTTATGATTAGGTTGTTCATCACACCTAATTCTATTTTTTCGTTCATTTTTACTCTTTTTGTTTATTTAATATATATTATATCTAAATAGTAGTAAATTCTTATATATAAGTAATATTCTTAAATAAAAATAAATTTAATAAAATGTATGTTTAATACGATATTTGACAAATAATCATACAAAATGTTAATTTCTACCCTATATATCTTGGTAAATCATACATTTAAAACTCTAATATAAGCTAAAAATTTACTATAAAATATATCAATTTATTATAACTTCTCATATAAATACCTTATTTAAGGGCTTTATGCCATTTGGTAAAACATACATTAAAATGTATATTTTATACGGGAATTTCAGGCTATTTTGTATAGAATGTATATTTAATAAATAGTTCTTCCAGCACCTGCGGTGCTGGAAGAACGGAACCGAGCTGAGCGAGTTCTTG
>CAZAOJ010000079.1:0-5860 GCA_964486745.1 uncultured Arcobacteraceae bacterium | reverse complement strand
ATGCCTGTACCTATGTTTAATATTATCAATGGTGGAGAACATGCAAATAACTCTGTTGATTTTCAAGAATATATGATTATGCCCGTTGGTTTTGAAAACTTCAACGAAGGTTTAAGAGCAACAGCAGAAATTTATCAAAATCTTAAAAAAATTATTGATGAGATGGGTGAATCAACTGCAGTTGGTGACGAAGGAGGTTTTGCTCCAAATTTAAAATCAAATGAAGAACCTATTCAAGTAATCATGACAGCAATTGAAAAAGCTGGGTATAAAGCTGGAGAGCAAGTTGCTATTGCTCTTGATGTAGCTGCGTCAGAGATTATTAATGATAAAGGTCTTTATGTATTAAAATCTGAAAATAGAGAAATTACTGCAGAGCAATTAGTTGATTACTATGTTGATTTATGTGATAAATATCCTATAGTTTCAATTGAAGATGGACTTAGTGAAGATGATTGGGATGGTTGGAAAATAATGACTGAAAAATTAGCTCATAAGATTCAATTAGTTGGGGATGATCTATTTGTTACAAATGCTAGTATTTTAAATGAAGGTATTAATAAAAATATTGCAAACTCTATTTTAATAAAACCTAATCAAATTGGAAGTGTTAGTGAAACAATGCTTACAATTAGACTAGCGCAAAGAAATAATTATAATTGTGTTATGTCTCATAGATCTGGTGAAAGTGAAGATGCATTTATTGCAGATTTTGCTGTTGCATTAAATTGTGGTCAAATTAAAACAGGATCAACTGCAAGAAGTGATAGAATTGCAAAATACAACAGACTTATAGAAATAGGTGCTGAGATAGGTTATGCAGAATATTTAGGAAAACAACCTTTTAGAAAATAATCTTAAAATTTTGAAGAAAAAAAAGAAAAAAAATAAAGGCTTAAAATTTGTAACTATTATTTTAGTAAGTATAATAGTTACAATATTTTTAGCTAATCATTTTGCTAGTATATTTTTTGGAAAAAATTCTATAGAAGTGTATGTGGGATTAAAAAATCAGAAAGCACATCTTAGAAAAGAGATTAAAAATTTTCAACATAAAAATGCTCGATTACAAAAAGAGTATTTTGAATTAAAAAATTTGGAGCCAGTTCAATGAAATTGATTTATTTAATATTATTCCTTACAAGTGTGGTTGTACAATCACAAGCCCGTGAAAATCCTTTTATTGCAACATCTGCTTACGAAGAAGAGAAACAAAGAATATTAGAAACAGAGCAAGATTATGCATATGAATTTCAAGAAAAAAATACTCCAAAAGAAGTTGAAATAAAAAAAGTTGTAATTGAAGAGAAACCAAAAGTTAAAATCCTAAAAAAAGAAGTTGTAGTAGATACAAGAAATGAAGAATCAAAAATTAAAAAATTGATTAAATCAATTAAACAGCAACTACCTGAAGAAAATAATAATGTTGAGTCTACAGAAATTATTGAAGATAAAATTACTGTAGAACCAGAAATAATAAATGAAGTTCCTATTGAAGAAGTTGTCTCAAAAGAGATTTTTAATCCAACACCATTTATAAAAATAATAAACTATTCAAATCGCATAGAGATCTATACTAAATATAGTGTATTTAAAAAGTTTAATCTAAATGATGAAAATAAAATTGTTTTAGACTATCATGCTAAAGTTAGTTTTTATACTAAAAAAATAGATTTAAATTCTAATTATTTTAATAAAATCATTGTTGGTAATCATAAAAAAGAAAAGTATTTTAGAATTGTTGTAAAAACAACAAATCATCCTGCATCATATAAAGTTACACATAAAGATGATATGGTAATAATTTATAAAGGTGAATAACTTACTTAGTTTTTAAATTTATAATTCTAATAGCTATCATTCCAAGTAAGACTTCTAAAATAGACGCTAAAATAAATGCGTAATAATAAAATCTATCTATACTATCATTATCAAATGCTAATGTTGCAACTGCAATTAAAAGTGTAAGTGGCATAGAATGAGATAGTGAAAACAACACTGTAGATTTAAATTTTAACTCTTTTATAAATACAAGTGCTGCGATAAATCTAATTAATAACATTGAAAATGTAATTTGAAATGCTGTTAATACAAGATTGTCTTCAAGTATTGATTCAAGATTAAATGAAGCTCCAATTGATACAAAAAACAGAGGTACTAAAAATCCGAATCCAAATTGTTCTAATTTATGAGGTAACTCTTTTTTATGTTCAAAAAATGTTGCTATAAATGTTCCTGCAATAAATGCTCCAAATGCAACTTCTAGATGTAAATAAAGCATTGTAGCTATCATTAGAAAGAATATTGCCATAGATAATCGTATATCTTGATTGTCTCTATCCTCTTTTGGCATGAGAAGTGTTTTGATCTGTGGATACCACCAAATTGCATTATGAAATAATTTATATGATATTATCATAAAAATAAATACAAGTGCAAGTAAAGATAAAGATTTATAAAATTCAAATCCAATTCCAAACTCCAAGCCGGCACTTACTGTTGTAAGAAGGATAATTGATACAATCTCTCCTATAAGACCAGCTGTAATTGCTAATTCAATCCATGGTTGATTACCATACTCTTTTTTAAGTACAGCTAATAATCCAATTGATATCAATGGTAAAATTACTATAAATATATTTGATAAACCAAGATAAAGTGATGTAATAGTGGATAATATATATAATAATACGATATATAGTAAAGATCGTTTTAAAATATCTGGAGATATTTTTAATAATTTTTTTAAATCAACTTCAAGCCCAGCTAAAAACATAAGATATAAAAATCCTAACTCAGCAACTAAATCAAATAAATGACTAGAATTTATAAATATATAATGAGATATAACAGAACCTAGAATTATTTCGATTGGTGTTGTAGGTACTTTTATAAGTTGAGATATTAATGGTGAAATAAATAATATTCCAGATACTGCTATAATGATTAATATATTATGATCCATATTTTTCCTATTTACTATAGCAGTTGTTAGCTATATTATATCCTAGGTTTTCTAATTCTCTAATATCATCTTTTGCAGTTTTACCAACAGTAGTAAGGTAGTTACCTATTACTATAGAGTTTGCTCCATAATCAAATATTTTATATTGATCATCTTTAAACATAATTTCTCTACCACCTGCAACCATTATTTTATGAGCATTTGGTATCATAGAAGATGTTAGTTTAATTAATTCAAATGCTTGCTCTTTCGTAATAGAATTTTTTACTATAGGTAAGGCTTCATTTGGATGAAAAAAGTTTATTGGTACATTTGTAGGATGTACTGAAGCAATAGATTCTATCATAGAAATTCTATCTTCTTGAGTTTCTCCCAGACCAAATATCCCTCCACAAACTAGTTTTAATCCAGCTTTTGTAACATTTTGACAAGTCTTATATCGCTCATCCCAAGTGTGCGTAGTACAAATATTTTTATAAAAATCTCTTGATGTTTCAAGATTGTGGTTGTAGTTATCTACTCCAGCTTTTTTTAGTTCAAGTAGTTGTTCTAAAGTTGCAGTTCCATTACATGCAATTATTTTTAGTCCTAAATTTTCTTTTTTTACCGCTTTTGCAGCTTCGCATACAAATTTTAATCTTGCATCATCCAAGCCTTTGCCTGCAGTTACGAGGCAAAAGCCTATAGCTTTATTTTGCCTTGCTAGTTTAGCTTCTTTTACTATATCATCTATATTTTTTCTTTTATATCTTTGTATATCTGCTTTGTATCGTACACTTTGAGTACAAAATTTACAATCTTCAGCACACGTACCGCTTTCTATATTTGATATAGCACATAAATATATTGTTTTATCGTTCATATATAAATTCTTTTGTTTCCCATATTGGATTTTTTGTATTTAATTGTTTATAATAATGGGTGATTATATACTGATTTTGTTTAATTTCAAGTATGGCACATTCACTAATAGGTTTTTCTCTTGCACATATTTCTCCTGGATTAATAAATAATTTTTTATTTTGATAACTATGTTCAAAAATATGTGTATGTCCAAATATAATAATATCACTATCTGGACTCATATAATATGGTAAATGCATAAGTTTAAATTTATAATCTTTTATT
Source organism: uncultured Arcobacteraceae bacterium (assembly GCA_964486745.1). GTDB lineage: Bacteria > Campylobacterota > Campylobacteria > Campylobacterales > Arcobacteraceae > JAYEFX01. The sequence continues at coordinate 1,767 of CAZAOJ010000079.1, read as the reverse complement.
TTAAAATAATATGGTTCTTGAAATAATTTGTATTTATTTATTAAATTTATTAAATTATGATCATTATTACCTAAAACTGATACATATGGCAAATTTGAGTTTTCTAAAAGTTTAAGATTTTCCTCAAGACACAAATCACCTGCATGTACTAAATATTGAGCTTTATTTTCTTTTAATAACTTTATTGCATCATTTGTAAGATCAATTTTTTGATGTGAATCGGATAGTAAACCTATTTTCATTTTTATACCTAATATTGTTTTGAATTATTTTATCCAAAGTTATTTAAATAAAATATATAAAAAGTAACTACGAGGAAACTTTATTTAAATATAATATATAAAAATATAAAGACATAAGGATCTAAAATGATTACAATGATATTAAGACATACAAACGGTGAAATTGAAAAGATCGATGTATCAAATGGAATGACTGTACAGCCAACAGAAGGTGAACAGTTTTATTTCTTAGGTGCCGATAAATATTCATTTTCATTAGCCGATGGAGAGAAATCTATTAAATTATATTTAATGCAAGATGGACAGCGTATTGAAGTATTATTAGAAAATATGGCAGAATTGATTAAAAACAATAAACCCGGTGATGCCTTTGCTCTAAATACTGCACTTGGGGTAACTCAAACAGAAGACGGTGTTAGAGAGATTGAAGAAGCTATTAATAATCCTGAATTTGAAAGTGGTGAAATAATTAATGCTTTAAAAGATAGTTTAGCGCAAAGTACTATGGCTGAAATTGATGGATCTATTATTGATAATTTTGGTTCATTAGTTGAACAATTAAGTGCTGCAGCTGCAGGCGGTACTACAGATGAAGCATATTTAAGTATTGATGAAAATAGAGAGCAAGATTTAACTCCAGCAGGATTAAGTAAGGGTGAAAGAATTGATACAGATCCAACTGATGACCCAACTGACCCTGATAATCCTGAAAATACTGAAGTAATAGTTAGTCTTACTGGACAAACTTCAGTAACTGAAGGTGAACTAGCTTCTTATACAATTACTTTAGATAAACCTGCACTTACAGATATGACTATTACTATTGTAACTGGACATATTACTACGCAAGATGGTGATTATGTACCGGTATATGAGGATGTCGTTATTCCTGCTGGAACTACTACTTATGATTTTAATATAAAAACTATTGATGACTATATTTCTGATTCAGGTGAACAGTTTAAAGTTGGTATTAGTAATGTTCAAGGTGGTGGATATGATTTTGCTACAATCGGAGAAGATGAAGTAAAAACTACTATTTTTGATGAATATAACCCCGGTGAAGAAGATACTGTATTTGTAAGAATTGTTCATGATGATTCGCAAATAGAAGGTGAAACTTTAAACCATACAGTTGAATTATATAGAATTGATGAAAATGGAGATGAAGTAGCAGTTATTGTACCTGAAGGTGGGGAAATTACTGTTACTATTGCTTATTCTCCATATGGTTCAAATGGTGCAGAAAATGATGATTATAATGCAGTTACAACTGTAACTATTACAGAAGGTAACTCAAGTGCTCCGGTTGTTATTACAACAAATGATGATGTTAATTATGAAGATAGTGAATCTTATGAAGCAACTATTACTGATGTTACAAAATTAAATTGTAATTTTGAAAATATTGCTATTACTAATGTTGAAGAAGATCAAAGTGTTATTGGAACAATAGTAGATAATGATGAAGTTACAGTTAAATCAATTACTTCTGATGAAGTAGTTGAAGGTGATGAGTTAGTTC
>CAZAOJ010000078.1:0-5896 GCA_964486745.1 uncultured Arcobacteraceae bacterium | reverse complement strand
AATCCCTTAAAGATCTTGCATCTGTATTTCTTAGTTTTTTTAATTCCATATCTACAAAACCATCGATATCTTGCTTTTTTGTAAAAGCAAGTGTTGATTTTCGTTTATTTGGTAAAATTCTTTCATAAATAAACAATCCATTTTCACTCATACCTAGTCTAATTGGTGTAGATATAGAATATGTTGTAATTATTGCATCATCACTTAATATTTGTTTTATATCTTTAAAGTATTCTAAAGTCCATAATTCTTTATTTACATCACTACTAAAAGCATCTTGATAAACTATATCTATATTTTTGAGTGTTTTTATATAGTCTCTTGCATCACCAAAATATAAATTTATACTAAAATTTTCATCTTCATAGTAACCATTAGTAACCACTTTATTAATTATATTTTTTATACTATCAAACTCTTTGGGGTATTCAAAGTTTATCAAATTTTTTACTAATTTTTCATCTAATTCTGGTGAATAGATATTTACATTTATATCAAGTTTATTTTGTAATATATAATAAATAGTAGTAAAAGTATTATATCCAAGTCCAAAACATATATCTAATATATTTATTTGTTTTTTATTTTTATGATATTGAATTGCAGGAATTATATGTTTATTTAGTGTTTCAAAAATAGCACCATCTTCAAGTGAATGAAAATGTTGATCATAACTTATAGAATATAATGTAGATGAACCATCTTTTGTAACTATAGCAGATGAAGTTTTTATATTATAATCCTGCATCCCACATATGCATCTTTTTTGCTACTACTAAATGATATTGTTCAAATAGATCAATATCATTTATAGCTAAAAAATTTGACTTATCTAATAACTTTTTAATTGTTGATAGTTCTATATCTTCTTTATTGCATAATACTATTATTTGAGATGAATTTTCTAAAGAGTGATAAACAAGTTTTAACATTTTTTCTTGATATTCACAATGCTGTAATATATCACTTAATATTGCGTATTCATAATCTCTTGTTTTACTTTTAAATCTAGCACATCCACCACTATCTTTAAAATTTTGATAATTTAAAGTACCTTCATTTTTTTCTACAAGATTTTTTATTATAGGCTTTATTATTTGCATATCATTATCTAGATGAAGTACAGCCAAATTTGGACTATCTTGAAATATTGTTTGAAATAGTTCTAATTGATTATTCATCTAAAATCTTTTTACCAATTTTATAACTCCAATTTTAGAATTATTTTGTTGATATAAATATGTTTTAGAAAATAATTCTATTCCAAGTATTAACTTGTAATCATTTACATATTTTGTTTCAATTCCAAATGTAAAATGCTTAACAGTATCTTCTTTTATTGCTCTATAGGTTAATAAACTATTTTTTGCTTCACCCTCTAAAAAGTAGTTTTTGCTTATATGTTTTATATCAATACTTGTATATATATCAAAATAATTATCCAATTCTATAGATAAATCTACCCCTAGACCATAATTTTGTATAATATTTCCAGTTTGAATAGATACATATGGATTTATATTTATTTGTGATGTTAAATCATAATTATATATTACTTTTCCACTTAAGATATAAGCAACATTTTTTTCCATTTGGGTGTCCCAACCATAGTATTTATGAGCATCTATCAATGAATGCACCATATCTACAGTATCTTGCGCAAGTGAATCATCACCAACTGTTCCTATATCTAGTCTTATTATACTAGTAATATCATTTGCAATCTCAATATTCTTTTCAAGACCAAGATACAGCCACCCTGCATATGGATGTTGGTTTGCACTTGGATATGTTTCGTTATAGTATGTTGAAGTATATATATCTTGACCTAAGTATATTTTATATGCTTTATTTGATGGAGTATAACTTACTTCAAAACCTGAAGTATAATCTTTATCATCTCCACCAAAAAACACATCATTTTTAAACTCTACTGATACTTCTGAATATGCTTTATTTTGAGCATATCCAATAGTTATAAAAGAAAGAACTAAAAATATATATTTTAACATTTTAGATACCTAGTTTATTCATCTTTTTTTTACTCAAAAATAGTTTTTTATTATCCATAATTCCTATTTTATTTGCTAAAATATCCTTAGCTATTTGTTTTGCTTCTTTTAATGAGTGCATTTTATATGTACCACATTGATAGATATTAAGCTCTGGTATATCTTTTTTTCTTTTTACTTTTAACACATCTTGTAATGCTTTTTTCATAGCACTTGCAACTTTTTTTTCACTTGGATTACCAAGTACACTCATATAAAATCCTGTTCGACAACCCATAGGTGAACAATCAATAACTTCTACTTTTTTTGAATTTAAATGTTCTCTAATAAACCCAGCAAAAAGATGCTCTAAAGTATGAATACCTTTTTCACTCATCATTGCTTTATTTGGTTTGTAAAATCTTAAATCAAATACTGTAATAATATCTCCACATGGTGATTTCATTGTTTTTGCAGTTCGTACTGCTGGTGCTGGCATAATTGTATGATCAACTCTAAAACTATCTAATAACGGCATATTAATCCTTTTTATTTAAATAAAAAAACCTCCACAAAAATGCAGAGGTTTTTTTAATATTAAGCTACAAGTCTAAACTTTAGCATTTCACACGAGTTTATACTCGTGCCTCTTCTCTTCTTTGTAAATACTCCCATGTAGCATCTACTCTTTTTTGCCATTCATCAATAATATATTCGTATTGAGGTTTAAATAAGTGTTTAAATCTCGGTTGAACACCTAAATAATCTCTTACTGGAACAATATTTTTTGGTCTATATGTGATATTTAATTCTCTACCATCAATAATCTCATATAAAGGAAATACTAATGAATCTGTAGCCATATCAGATACTTCAATAGTTTGATGCATTGGGAATTTCCACTCTGTTGTACATGCACTCATAGCATTTATATATACAAAACCTTCAGTATCAAAACCTCTATGGATCTTTTTAACCATATCTTTCCATTTATTTGGAGCGATTTGAGCTACATATGAAGCACCATTTGAAGCCATGATTTGCATCATATCTTTTTTATTTTGTTTCATACCATAACTGTCAGATCCAGCTGGTGATGTCGTTGCACTTGCTCCAATTGGAGTAGAACCACTTGCTTGTCCACCTGTATTTGCATATACTTCATTATCTAAACATACATACATCATATTGTGACCTCTATCACAACATCCTGATATCCATTGAAATCCAATATCATAAGTAGCACCATCTCCACCAAAAGCCACAAATTTTGGCTCTGGTGTATTTGGATCAATTCTACCTTTTCTTCTTAATGCTCTATTTGCTGCTTCAGCCCCTGCAACTGCAGTTGAACCATTTTCAAATCCAATATGAATCCAAGAACAATCCCATGAAGTATGAGGATAGATTGCTGTACAAACTTCAAGACATCCTGTTGATGCCCCTACTACTAAGTTATCATTAGTTGCATTTAATACTTCTCTTACAATAATAGAGTGAGCACAACCTGGACATAGTACGTGAGCACCTTCAAATCTTTCAGCTGCTGTTGAGAAAGATTTTAAGTTCTTAATTTCTCTGTTACCTTGTGGTATACCACAACCACTATTTAAACTACAACCCATTTTATTTCCCCTCTACATTAAAGTATTTAAGTTCTGGACCTCTAACTCCAACCCATCTTTGAATTGTGCCATTTAATTTTCCAGCTTTTACTTCATCTTGAGCAATTTGATAAATTTCTTCAAGCTCAACAACAGTCATATCTCTACCACCTAAACCATAAATCACATTACTCATAAGTGGTCGTGCTGGCGTATTTATAAGTGCAGAAGATACATCTTGGAATAATATACCAAGTTGTCCACCAGGAGCAGATCTATCCATACATACTACTGCTTTAGCATTTTGTAACATTGAAGCTAATTTTTCTATTTGAGTTGGTCTAAATACTCTTGGCATTAGTACACCAGCTTTTATACCTTTTTCTCTCATATTATCTGCTGCTATTTGTGCCGTTTCAAAAGTAGTTCCAAGACACACAATTACGATATCTGCATCATCTAATTTATACTCTTCTATTAAATTATATTTTCTTCCAGATATTTTTTCAAACTCTTCAAATACCTCTTCTATAGCTTTTACAGATTTCATCATTGCATCATTTTGTTTTGCTTTATGCTCCATATGCCAATCTGATTCAGTTTGAACACCATGAGTTACTGGCTTATCAAAGTTTAACATAGAATTAACTTCTAAATATTCTCCAATAAATTCTCCAGCAATTTCATCACTTATTGGATTAACATTTTGTGCTGTATGTGATGTCATAAATCCATCTTGATTTGATATTACTGGAAGTCTTACATCTTTATGCTCACCAATTTTAAATGCACATAAAGTTAGATCATAAGCTTCTTGTGGATTACAAGCATCTAAAGATATCCATCCAGATTGATTTGTAAGATATAAGTCAGAGTGGTCACCATTTACATTTAATGGTGCAGCTAATGCTCTATTTACAAGACATAACACAATTGGCATTCTCATACCAGACGCTTGATAAAGAACCTCTATCATAAGAGCTAAACCTTGTGATGCAGTTGCTGTTGCTACTCTAGCTCCAGCTGCAGCTGCACCAACACATCCTGACATTGCAGCATGTTCAGATTCAACAATTACAACTTCACCATCAACATAACCATTTGCATGAAAAGTTGCATATCCTTCAACTGTACCTGTTGATGGAGTAATAGGATAAGCAGAAACTACATCAACACCAGCTTGTCTTAAAGCTTGTGCATTTGCATAGTTACCATCCCATACTTCTACTTCATTTAATTCCATTATTTTTTTATTTTGTGCCATGGATTATTCACCTTTCTTTTTTTTCTCTGGCCATTGTGTCAGAGCATCTTCATTTTTTGTGTTTTCATCAAACATTACTAATGATTTTGGATTTGTTGGACATACTTCAGAACAGATTCCACACCCTTTACAGTGATCATAATCAATACCTACCATCTCTTTATTTCTTGAAATTATAGATGTATCTGGACAATATAACCAACAATTTTGACAATCAATACATAAATCAACTTGCCAAACTGGTTTTACAACTCTCCAGTCTCCTACATACTTATTCATAGAATTTGTTTCAGCTACATTTCTATCTTCTGGTAATACATTTACAACTGTATGATCAATTTCACCTTCAAAAGAATAACACGCAGCTCCAGGAACTAGTTCATCCCAACCCATATCCCAGATTGAGTGTTCAAAAGAGTCTCTACCTTTATGTAATTTTGTTGTTACATCACTATGTTGTGCCATTATATTCTCCTATTGTACTTCATCATATGCACGTTGTATTGCCAACATATTTGCATCTATAATTTTTTGAGGAAGTTTTTTAAGAACTTTTTTCATTGCTTCTTTAAAATCTTCAATATCAAACATTCCACTAATTTTCATAAATGCACCAAGAACTGGTGTATTTGGAATTGGTCTTCCAATTGTTTCTTGTGCAATTTTTAAACAATCAACAACAAATACTCTATCTTCTATACCTTGAACAGCAGGAATTAAAGAGATAAGTTCATCTTTACTTAAATGTGAAGTGATAATATATTTTGTAGTATCTTTTCCATACTGCGTGATATCATCTGTAAATGCTAAACCTGGATCAATTACAAAAACATAGTCTGGATGCATATATTTTTCATGATTGACAATCTTTTTATCATCTATTCTATTGTAGGCAGTCATTGATGCCCCTCGCTTTGCTGAACCATAAAAGGCAAACGCTTGTACCTCTTTACCAGTTTCAGCAACAACCGAACCTAAACCCTTAGCACCTGTAACAGCACCTTGACCAGCACGACTATGCCATCTAATTTCTAGCA
>CAZAOJ010000077.1:0-5962 GCA_964486745.1 uncultured Arcobacteraceae bacterium | reverse complement strand
TATGGTGATCACGGGCAGACTTGAACTGCCGACTCCCACCATGTCAAGGTGATACTCTACCACTGAGTTACGCGATCTGTATATTTAATAAATTATACTATCAAATATTTACTTAATATTTTAAGAAGATATAAAAAAGTATATAAATAATTATATTTTTATAGATAATTAATAAATAATTAAATATAATCCTTAAAAATTATATAAGAAGAATTTATGAAATTAATTATATCTATAATGCTTATCACTTTTAGTTTATTTGGGAATACTGGAATCAATATTTTAGGATATGCATCTCAAAATATAGAATACCAGACAACAATTAAAAAATATTTCACAACTAGATTAGCTTTAGGTATAGATGTAAAAAAGAATATATTAAAAAAATATTATAAAAAATCAAATCAACATTTAATATGGACAGATAATGATTCTTTAATAGCAATTTCAAAAGATTTAATTGGTGCTATTAAAAAAGATAAATTATTATATCCTTTATCATTTGAGAAATTAAATATAAAACAAATTGATGAGTTGTTAGAAAAAAAACAAGAGTATGAATCTTTAAGTGTAGAAGATACAATTAAATTAGATTTTTTACTTACTTACGCGTATGATCAATACATGAATTTTTTAAGTTTTGGTGATTTTAATTGGTCTCATTTTCAAAAACAATTAAAAGACAAATATGATAAAACCGAAATCACATATAATTGGAGAAGAACAAAGTATTTTCCTAAAAAATTAACATTATTAGAACAATCTATAGCTGAAAAAGATATATATATAGCCCTTAATAATCCCAAAATAGCATATAAAAATTCTACTAAATTATATGAACAAATTGCTAAGTATGAAGAGTTGTTAAAAGATGGTGGATATGTAAAAATCCCATCTATAAAAGTTTTAAAATTAAATATGAAAAGTAATATTGTTCCTTTTTTAAGACAAAGATTATTGCAAAGTGGTGATTTGTCTCAAGAAAACTTTGATCTTACAATTAATGATGAGCCTAGCGTATTAGATGAAAACCCAACAGTACAAGTTGAGGATAAAAGATTAATTTATGATGAAATTTTATTTAATGCTGTTAAATCATTTCAAAAAAGACATGGATTAGAAGTTGATGGTATAATTGGAAGAGATACTATTAGGCATTTAAATATATCTTTAAAACATAAAATCACACAAATAAAAATAAATTTATTAAGAATGAAGTGGTTACCAAGAGATCTCGGAGAAAAATATTTAATAGTAAATATCCCCGATTTTAAATTATATTACTATGATGATAATAAGGAAGTGCTAAACTTACCTGTGGTGGTTGGGAATAAAACTCACCCTACTCCAATTTTTTCTCATAAGTTAACAACTGTTGTGTTAAATCCATACTGGCGAGTTCCTCAAAGAATTGTTCAAAGAGAGATTATCCCAAAATTACAAGAAAATCCAGAATATTTAGTCTCACGAGGAATGAATATTCACGAGTCATGGGATCAGAAATCTCAAACTTATGATCCAACTACTATTGATTGGTCACAATATTTACAAACTGATGAACAAAAAGAACAAAAAGTTTATCCAGAAGTTCCATATAGATTTATACAAATCCCAAGTAAAAAAAATCCATTGGGTAAAATGAAATTTTTATTTCATAATAGATTTTCTGTTTATATTCATGATACTAGTGCCAAACATTATTTTAAAAGAAGACAAAGAGCTTTTAGTCACGGATGTATCCGGTTACAAACTCCATATAAGCTATTAAAAACTATAGCAAATGAAGATAGAAGATTGGATTATGATAAAGCAATTGATGTATTGAAAGATATCGAGAAAAAAGAGATTACTTTAGCTAGTAAAATTCCTGTACATATAATTTATTTAACAGCATGGATTGATGATAATGGTATTATGCAATATAGAGATGATATTTATGGGTATGATAAATTACAAGCTAAGATGTTATTTTAAAAATTTAGTCTTTTAGCCGTCCAAAAATGTGATGAATAATATGGACTATTTATACTTGATATTGTAACACCTTTTTTTGTGGAAGCGTGCATAAAATTACCTTTACTTAGATAGATTCCTACATGTCTTTGATTCTTACCTGTTTTAAAAAAAATTAAATCACCTGCTTGTAGATTTTTTCTTGAGATAGTTTTTCCTTTTTTTACTTGTAAAAGAGTAGTTCTTGGTATTTTAATATTAAATCTAGATTTAAAGGTTTTTTGTACAAAGGCAGAACAATCTATACCTTTTCTTGTTGTCCCTCCATATTTATATTTAGTATTTTTCCACTGTTGATAGTGCAAAAGTAAAGATGTTTTAATATCTAAAGTTTCAACTTTTTGTTCTGGGGGAAAATTTATAGCTTGATTATACTCTTCAACATTTTTATATTCTTTTATTTGTTCTTGCGTATATGGTTGAACTTGGGATTCTTTTTTACTACACGCTGTGAATTGTAAAGAAATTAATATTATTAGTGAAACTTTTAATAGTTTCATTTAATACCTACATTCATATAGCGTCTCATTTTCTTGATTTCATCATGATTATATATCATTTTTATCATATTTGAGCTATCATCTCTTGATTCTTTGCCAAAAGGTGTAATTATACCACTACTACTTGCCATATCATCATTGGAACTATTTGAAGCTACTACATAACATTGATTTGCAACTGCAAGTGCTTTTGTTAGTATTTCAAAATGTTCTTTTCTTGGTTTACCCCACATAGAAGGGATACAAATTATATCTGCTCCTTGCAGTCTTTGCCAAAAATCTATAAAACGAAGTTCAAAACATATCATAAATGCAATTTTAAGCCCATCTACGTCAATAATTTTAATATCCTCAATATCACCTTGGGTAAAATGTTTTTTCTCATCATTTAAAACAAAGAGTTTATTTTTTGATTGGGTATGAACTAATTTATTATTATAAAAGCAATGAAGAGTATTGTAATAGTTTCCATTTTTTTGTGTAGTTAGTGTTAGTGTTATATATCTGTTTTTACTTAAAGTAAGCAGTTTTTGCATAGCTTGAATACTAATATCAACTGCTTCATCAAGTCTATCATAAGCATAACCATTTAAGCATAGTTCAGGTGCAACGATAAATGAATTATCATCAGTTTGTTCTATATGAGATATTAGAGTCTCAAGATTTTGTTCAAAATCTTGAGTTGTTTGAAATTGTAAAGAGATAAGGTTCATTTTATTCCTAAAAGTCATCAAAATCGATTGAACCCTTAGAATAGTTTATTACATTTCCTTCAAAGAAATTTGTTCTTTGATCATTAAATGAACTATATCCATCTACCCAAGGTATTGGATGGCTTACACCATATTCTGGAGCATATCCAACTGCTTCAAGTCTTCTATCTGCAAGATATTCAATATATTGTCTAATAATATCTTTTGTAAATCCTAGTATTTGACCTTGTGTGATATAATCACCCCATGAAGCTTCAAGATCAACAGCTTTTCTAAACATCTCTCGTACTTCTGCTTCTAATTCATCTGTAAATAATTCTGGTCTTTCTTGTTTGGTAGAGTTAATCAAATTTTGGAATAATAAAAGATGTGTTACTTCATCTCTTTGAATAAATTTAATCATTTGAGATGAACCTAGCATTTTACCAGATTTTCCAAGTGCATACATAGCTGAAAAACCTGCATAAAAGTATAGACCTTCAAGAATTTGGTTTGCAAACATTGCTAATACTATTTTATGATCATCAATATCACCTGCTAAATCTTTATAAACACCTGCAATAAAATTGTTTTTTTCTCTTAATTTTGCATCTGTTTTCCACATATCATATATCTCATCTGTATTATCTGAGATTGATTCCACCATAACAGCATATGATTTAGAATGATTTGCTTCCTCGTAAGATTGTCTAGATAAAATTGCATTGATTTCAGGAGCAGTTATATATGGATTTATATTATCCATTAAGTTATTTGTTTGTAATGAATCCATAAATATTAATTGACTTAATACTAAATCATACATTCTTTTTTCTGATGGTGTTAGATACTTATAATCTTTTGCATCTGCTGTCATTTGTACTTCTTTAGGAAACCAAGTATTTCCCTCCATCATATCCCATAGTTTTAATGCCCATTCATATTTACATCTAGTAAAGTTAATCATTCCATCAGAATCTCCACCAAATGTTCTTCTATCATTTAAATCTTCAGTTGATTCTGGATTATATATTGTTTTTCTTTCCATCAAATTCTCCTATTGACACCCAACACATTCCATACTTCTATCTGCTACATCAGATGCTGTTTCTGGTGACTGACTTCGTAAGTAATATGTTGATTTTAACCCTAATTGCCAAGCAAGAGTATATATCTCATGTAAGTATCGACCACTTGCTTTGTCTAAACTCATAAAAATATTTGTACTTTGACCTTGATCTATCCACTTTTGTCTAATTGCTGCTGCTTTTATTAGATCTTTTTGTTCTACTTCAAATGACGGAGTATAATAATCCCAAGTTTCTGGATTAAGTCCTGGCACTACTACTGGAATTTGTCCACTTAAGTTTTCTTCAAACCATTTTCTTTTAAATACTGGTTCAATTGCTTGAGTTGTTCCTACTAGTATAGAGATTGAACTAGTAGGTGCAATAGCCATAAGATATCCATTTCTCATACCTTGTGCTTTTACGATTTCTCTTAATTCTTCCCAATTATATCCTGAGTCAAATAGATCTTTATCTACAAGTGTATTTACAATTTGTGGACTTGCATCCATAGGCATAATACCTTTGCTCCATTTTGAACCCTCATAAGTTGGATAAGTGCCTTTTTCAACTGCAAGATTAGATGAAGCTTTAATTACATTGTAACTTATAGCTTCCATAATTGCATCTATTTTCTTAAAGTGATCATTTGAACCCCATACTAATTTATGTCGAGCTAGCATCTCTGCTTCTCCCATAACTCCTAGACCAATTGCTCTACTTTTTAGATTTGTTGCTTTTACTTTTCTAAGAGGATAGAAGTTTAAATCAATTACATTATCAAGCATTCTAACTGCAATTGGAGTAATTCTTTCAATATCTTCAGGTGTATTTATTTTACTTAAATTTACAGAAGCTAGATTACAAACTGCAGTATCCCCATCAATTTTTTCTTTTTCAACTATAAAAATTCTAACACCTTCAATACTATCAAGGGCTGTAATTTTATTAGCTTTTTTGATCATTCCATCATTTACTTCTACTTGAGTATCCTCTTCATATGTAAGAATTGTTCCATCAACTAGTTCTATTTTGATTAGGTAATGATTTGGATTTGTATTTTGAAAGATTTCTGTACAAAGATTTGAACTTCTAATAAGACCAGCATGATCATTTGGATTTGCTCTATTTGCATTATCTTTAAAACATAAAAATGGAGAACCAGATTCAAAATAAGACGTTAAAACTTTTTTCCAAAGGTCTTTTGCTTTCATCTGCTCTTTTGTTATACTTGGATCATTTTCATATTCTTCATATTTTTTGGTAAACTCTTCCCCATATAATTCACTAAGATCTCTTACTTCATAAGGATCAAATAATGTCCAGTGAGAGTCATCTAAAATTCTTTGCATAAATAGGTCATTTATCCAAAGTGCAGGGAATAGATCATGTGCTCTTCTTCTTTCTTCTCCTGAGTTTTTCTTAAGGTCAATAAAATCAACAATATCCATATGCCATGGTTCAAGATATACTGCAATTGCCCCTTTTCTAGTTCCTAGTTGATCAACTGCAAGTGCTACATCATTTGCTATTTTTAAAAATGGTATGGCTCCACCAGCAGCACTTTTATGACCATCTATCATACCACCTAATGCTCGAATAGAGTTCCAATCCCAACCTATTCCACCACCAAACTTAGATAATAGTGCCATCTCTTTATATCCATCAAAAATACCTTCAATATTATCAG
>CAZAOJ010000076.1:0-6155 GCA_964486745.1 uncultured Arcobacteraceae bacterium | reverse complement strand
CATTTTCTATACTATTTGCTTTTACAAACTCAGGTGTACAAAAAATACCACAATGGCATTTTCCCTCTTCAGGTATCTCTTTTTCAAGAGCTGGTTTACATGGACAAATTCTATTATTTGCTGCTTTTTGCTCCTCTTTTGTCTCTCCAACTACCATAAAACATGGACAATATCTTTTATTGTATATAAGCTTATTTCTTGTAAGCCCCATAATTACTGACTCATTAACTTCAGCTTGTGGATGGTATTCAAATCCAAATTGCGCACAAACCTTATCAGCAAATTTTTTTGTTTTCTCTTGTTCTGTTAAAAACTCCTCAGAGTTCATATCAATTTTAATCAACATTTAGTACCTTTTTTTATTTAATGCGTAATTTTATCAAAATTCCTTAGGATTTTCTAAAGATTTTTGAACTAATTTTAAAAATTTATCTCTATGTATAACTTTTGCACCCAAACTTATAAGATGTGGTGTTGGAATTTGACAATCTATATACTTAAAACCTTTTTGCTTAAGATGCTCTACAAGATATGACAAAGATACTTTTGATGCATCAGATTTTTTTGCAAACATAGATTCACCACAAAAAGTATCCCCTATTACTATACCATATCCTCCACCAACGAGTTCTCCTTCATAGTAACTTTCAAAACTATGAGCAAATCCTAAATCAAAAAGTTCACAATATGCTTCAATCATAGCTTCATTTATCCAAGTTCCATCTTGATCATCTCTTTTTATATTTGCACACTCAATCATTATTTGCCTAAAATTTGCATCAAACTTTACATCAAAAATATTTTTCTTAATAGTTTTATTTAATGATTTTGATATTTTAAACTCATCAAGTTCTATTATAAGTCTAGGATTTGGACTCCACCATAAAATTGGATCACCCTCATTAAACCAAGGAAAAATTCCAGATCTATAAGCACTCATTATTCTATTTGGTGATAAGTCACCACCATAACAAAGTAAGCCTTCATCATCTGCAAGTTTTGGATCTGGAAACATTAAACTATATCTACTTAGTGGCTGTATATTCAAATATTAACTCATCATTCTTAAGATCAATCTTTACAAGTCCACCATTTTTAAGACTACCAAATAATATTTCATCAGTTAGAGGTTCTTTTAACTTTTTACTTATAATTCTCTCAAGTGGTCTAGCACCCATAGCTTTATCATAACCCTGATTGGCAAGATATTTTTTAGCCTTTGATGATACAGTAATACTAATATTTTTATCTTTTAATTGTATATTTAAATCTTCTATAAATTTACCTACAACTTTAATAACTACATTTATATCAAGATGATTAAAATTCACAACTCCATCAAGTCTATTTCTAAATTCTGGAGCAAAAAATGATTTTATAGCTTTATTCTCATTTAAATTATCATCTTTAGCAAACCCCATAACACTGGCTTGTGTTGCACCTAAATTTGATGTCATTACAAGTATTACATTTTGAAAATCTGCTTTATTCCCATTATTATCTGTTAAAGATGCATTATCCATCACTTGTAATAAAACATTCATAATATCACCATGTGCTTTTTCAACCTCATCAAGTAATAATACGCAATGAGGATGTTTTCTAATAGCTTCTGTTAATAATCCACCATTTTCAAAACCTACATAACCTGCAGGTGCTCCTATAAGTCTAGCTACTGTATGTGGTTCCATATATTCACTCATATCAAATCTCTCAAAATGAATACCTAATTGACTTGCTAACTCTTTTGTAACTTCTGTTTTTCCAACACCTGTTGGTCCTGTAAATAAAAAACTACCTATTGGCTTTTTATTTGTAGTTAATCCAGCTTTATTAATTTTAATAGCTTTTACTATTTTAGTTATTGCTTCATCTTGACCAAATACTCTTTTTTTCATATTCTTTTCTAAATTCTTCAATAATACCAGATCATTTTTATTTGCACTTTTTGCAGGAATATTTGCAATATTTCCTATAGTATTTTCTATATCTTTTACGGTAATACTTTTTGCTTTTTTAGTTTTATTTGCTAGTTTTATTTTAGCACCAACCTCATCAATCACATCTATTGCACTATCTGGTAAAAATCTATCATTTATAAATTTACTACTTAATTCAACAGCAGTTTGTATAGCTTTTTTAGAATATTTTACATTATGGAATTGCTCATATTTTGTTTTTAAACCCTCTAATATTAAAATTGCATCATCAATATTTGGCTCATCAATATCTACTTTTGCAAATCTTCTACTTAAAGCTTTATCTTTACTAAAATCATTTCTATATTCACTATGAGTTGTAGCTCCTATACATCTTAATTTACCATTTGCAAGCATAGGTTTTAATATATTTGAAGCATCCATAGCACTTCCTCCTACACTTCCTGCTCCAACAATTGTATGAATCTCATCTATAAATAAAATTGCATCTGGTATTTTAGTAATTTCAGATAATACAGATTTTAATTTTTTTTCAAAATCACCTCTATATTTAGTACCAGCAACTAATGAACTCATATCAAGAGAATAAATAAGAGAATTTTTAAGTAAATCAGGTACGTCCTCATTTGCAATTTGTAATGCTAAACCCTCTGCAATTGCTGTCTTACCAACTCCTGGTTCACCTACTAGTATTGGATTATTTTTCTTTCTTCTGCTTAAAATTTCTATTACTCTATTTATTTGTTTATCTCTTCCTATTACTGGATCTATCTCACCAGTTTTTGCTAATCCTACTAACTCTACGCTATTTTGTGCAAGTACAGATTTTTCCTCTTTAGATTTATCTTCATTATTATCTTCATAATCATTATGCGATATCTCTTCTAAAATATCTACTTTACCTATACCATTTTTTTGCAATAAATATGTAGCATAAGACTCTTTTTGTCTTAAAATTGATACCAACATATCATCAACTGTAATATTTGATTTACCACTACTTTGGGCATGAGCCATCATCTCATTTATAGCTTGAGTTAAACTAAGTGATTCTATTGGTTCTTCATCAATACCTTCAGGTAAAACAGGAGTATTGTTTATAATATGAGTTTTTATTTGCATATGAAGATCAACAATATCTAAACCAAAGTTTTCAAACAACTCTTCAATAAAGTCTTCATTTAAAAGCATTAAAAAGATATGCTCTATTGTTAGATATTCGTGTCTATTTTGTTTTGCATACATTAAGGCCTGTGCAAAAATCTCCCTTAAATCTTGACTAATCATATTATTCTTCTTCCATCACAGCTTTTAAAGGAAATCCTTTTTCTCTTGCTCTTACTTTTACTTGTTCAACTTTTGTTCTTGCAATTTCATATGTATAAACACCACAAATCTCTTTTCCATTATTATGTATATTTAACATAATTGTTGTAGATTCATCAATACTTTTCCTAAAAACTTTTGTAAGAATTTCAATTACAAAATCCATAGTAGAGTAATCATCATTTAATAAATATACTTTATATTTTTTAGGTTCTTGAACCTCTATTTCATCTTGTAACTCT
Source organism: uncultured Arcobacteraceae bacterium (assembly GCA_964486745.1). Taxonomy (GTDB): domain Bacteria; phylum Campylobacterota; class Campylobacteria; order Campylobacterales; family Arcobacteraceae; genus JAYEFX01. Next base: position 2,647 of record CAZAOJ010000076.1, on the reverse strand, counting down.
ATCTCAAAATCGTGTGACATATATATTTAACCTTTAATATCTTATAATGTAATTATTATACCAAAAGAAACAAAAGAAAAGTTTATGAAAAAAAAGTCATTATTTATTACAGCTACAAATACAAATGTTGGTAAAACTTATAGTGCTTCCAAACTATTACTTAAGTATGCAAATGAGGGATTTAAAGTTGGTTATTATAAGCCTATAGAGACGGGAGTTATAGATTTTCCAGTAGATGGATCTCAACTTTTAGAATTAGCCACAATTTTAAATCCAATGTATGATGTAACCATAAATGATGTTGTACCTTATCAATTTGCATTAAGTGCTGCTCCTTTTGTAGCAAAAGGAAACACTCATATAGATATAAATTTTATTAAACAACAAAGAGATTATCTATTTGAATTTTGTGATGTTTTAATTATAGAAGGAGCTGGAGGGCTAATGGTTCCTATTGAAAAAGATTATTTTATGATTGATTTATTAGAGGAATTAGAATGTACTGAAAATATTTTAATTAGTCCTTCAAAATTGGGAAGTATAAATGATACATTACTTAGTATGGATGCACTTAAAAGGCGAAATATCGCCTTTAAGTGGTATGTCAACTTGCTTGAAGATAAGGAGAGTTACGAACAAGTGACACTCCCTTTTTATAAGGAAGTATTTAAAAATATTCTTTATATCAACGACATTTAACCCACCTACCACCCTTTGTTAAATGATTTTATCTATACCTTATTTTAAAGGCATTAATCCTGGATTAGATGGTGTTCCTATATAGTCATCAACTGAATTGAAACTAAACTTAGCAATACCATAGAGTGCAGCAACTACAACTAAACCTAGCATCACTAGTCTTATTGTTTGTTTTTTTTGTGCAGATTCATTTCCATTATAATCATCAATTTGATCCATTGTTGGTTCGCCATTCATATTATAATCCTTTCTTATGTTTATTATAATGTAACCAAATTGTACAATTATTGATATAAAATTTTTACATATATAAATGATTAAGAATTTATTTTAAGTTATGACTAAGACAATTTGATGCATTATTTAGATAAAATACCAACCTAAATAGTATAAAATAAAGAGAATATAAATGAATTTTAATAAAGTATTAGACAATGTAAATATTTATGAAGCAGGAAAACCAATAGAACTAGTTGTAAGAGAATTTGGTGTTAAACCAGAAGATATTATTAAACTAGCTTCAAATGAGAATCCATATGGAACTTCACCAAAAGTTGTAAAAACACTTGAAGATGTAAGTAAAAATGCTTTTGTGTATCCTGATGATTCTATGTATGAACTAAAAGATGCTCTAGCAGAAAAATTTAAAGTAAATAGTTCAAACATAATAATTGGAGCAGGAAGTGATCAAGTAATAGAATTTTGTGTACATGCAAAATGTAATTCAAATTCAAATGTGCTTATGAGTAAAACCACATTTGCTATGTATGAGATATATGCAAAACAAACTGGTGCAAATATTATTAAAACACCAGATGATCAACACAATCTTTCACAATTTGAAGATCTTTATAAAAAGCATGGTGCGGATATTATATTTTTATGTTTACCAAATAATCCATTGGGTGAATGCTTAGATACAAAAGATGTGCTAGAGTTTCTAAAAAAAATTGATACTAATACTTTAGTGGTGATTGATGGAGCATATCAAGAATATGCATCATATAAAGATAAAAACAAGAAGATTAATCCAAATGAGATTATAGAACAATTTCCAAACTGTATATATCTTGGAACATTTTCAAAAGCGTATGCACTTGGTGGTATGAGAGTTGGATATGGTATAGCAAAAGAAGATATTATTAAAACTTTACACAAATTAAGACCCCCTTTTAATATTACAACACCAACTTTAGCTGCAGCTATAGAAGCATTACAAGATGAGCAATTTGTACAAGAGTGTATTAAAAAGAATTTTGAACAAATGACTAGATATGAAGAATATTGTAAGTCAAAAGAGTTTGAATATATCCAAAGCTATACAAATTTTATTACAATCAAATTTGGTGAATATAGCTCAAAAATTGTATCGCAAAAATTGCTTGAGTTAGGAATTATTGTAAGAGATATGACAGGCTATGGATTAAATGCAATACGAATAACAATAGGAACACAAGAACAAAATACAAAAGTATTTAGTACTCTTGACAAGGTTTTAAGTGAATATAAAAAATAAATCAAATCAAGAGCTATTAAAATTAGCTTCTGATATAAGAGAAAGAATTATTGATGTTGTATCAAGAAATGGTGGACATTTTAGCTCTACATTGGGTGCAGTTGAACTTACAATAGGTATGCATAAGGTTTTTGATCCAACTAATGATCCATTCATATTTGATGTATCACATCAGTGCTATCCTCATAAACTTCTTACTAATAGGTGGGATGAATTTGAAACTATTAGACAGTACAAGGGTTTAAGTGGATTTACAAAACCAAAAGAGAGTGATGCTGATTATTTTGTGGCAGGACATAGTTCTACATCAATATCACTTGCGGTTGGTGCAGCTAAGGCTATTAAATTAAAAAAACAAAATAGAATCCCTGTAGTAATGATTGGTGATGGTTCTATGACTGCAGGGATGATATATGAAGCACTTAATGAACT
>CAZAOJ010000075.1:0-6281 GCA_964486745.1 uncultured Arcobacteraceae bacterium | reverse complement strand
TTGAATTTTTGCTACCACTATTGTTCTCCTCTCATTGAAAGTTAAATTGCTTTTACTATATGTTCTATAATCTGATTATTGATTCTAGTTTTAGAAAAATTAATCTCTATACCAAGATCTTCTACATCAACTTTAATACCATCAAAATTGTTTTTAACAAAAGCTAATGATATATTTGAACCAAATTTTTTACTTAAACCATTACCTAAATCGTCTATAACTTTAGCATTAATTTCGCTATCACTATATACAATTCCAGTATATGTTTTACTTGTGTCTGCTAAATCTTTTCTTATAACTTCAGCTATAGCTGGAATTATATTAAGACGATTATGTTCAGCAAGTAATTTAATTAAATTTTCAACTTCTTTAGATTCAGCAGATTTAACTGCATCTAATAAAATGTCAGATTTATCTTTTTGACTTACATCAGGGTTATTAATAATTTGAACAAATTTATCATATTTAAATGATTCTGCTATAGCAGAAAAAATTTGGCTCATATTTTTTAGTGCTGATACATCGGAGCTATTTTTTAATGCTTTAATATATCTTTTTGCAATTAACTCTTCCATATTATGCCACCTTCTTTAAGATAACATTAGCCATAGCTTCTTTATCAAAATTTTCACTACTTTGATTTAGAACTTCATTTAATGTCTCTTCAACAACTAAACGAATCATTTTTCTTTGTTCAAATTCCATTAGTGATACTTGCTGTTTTCCAAGTGTATCTACATCAACATTACATTGATTCATAATGTTATCATTTAAGATTTTATTCTCTTTTTTAGAAGATGCTTTTAATTCTTCAGCAAATTTTTCTGCTTCAGAAATTTTAGAAAGAGCATCTTTTTTTAATGAGATTGATTCATTTAACCTATCTTGAACTTTTTGCAATTCATCTGCTATTGCCTGACTTCTTCCAGCAAAATACGCTTTTGCAGGTTCAGCAACTAGGTACCATACAAGACCAGCAAAAAGTAAAAAGTTAACTGTTCTCTGAACTATATCTGTACCTGCATGTTCAGCATTAGATGCCAATGCATAAGTCGATAACATTAGCATTATTACTAAAATTCTACTCACATCACATCCTTATATTTGACTAAATTTAGCTTCAACAGCTTCTTTAAACATTGGAACCTTAGATTTTAAATCTTGTTTCAATTGTTCTTTAGAACTCTTTAGAGATTTTTCAAACTCTAAATACTCAGTAGCTAATTCAGCACGCTTAGCTTCTAACTTACTATCTGCCAATTCTTTAGCATCCGCAATAACTTTCTCTCTTAAAGCTGCTACTTCCAGTTTAGCATTCATAATAATTGTTTCAGCTTTTGAATTTAATTCGCGTATCTCATCATCATTTGATCCTACTTTATCTAGATCTTTCTTGATGTCAGCATCACGCTTATTCATAAAATTAAACAATGGATTATAAAGCGAACTGTTAAGTAGTGCGATAAGCGTAAGAAATACGATCAATGTAGCTATAAGTAATATCGGATTTATATCTAACATAGCACCTCCTAAAAGTTGCGTGATTGTACTACAATAAAATTAAAAGGATTGTTAAAGTTATGGTTAAATTAAAAAAAAATTATATTTTTTATTATAATGTTTATATTAGTAATAATTATTTTATAAAAAAATATAAAAAATATTCTATTCTTTATTAATATAAGCTTCATCTATTTTAGTAAATAAGAAATCTAAACCTTAACTGAAAAAATTGAATTTCATATTTTAATAATTGCTTGTGCTAAACTTTGATAAGCAACTGAACCACTACATTTTACATCATATAGTATAGCTGGTTTTCCAAATGAAGGTGATTCTGCTAATTTAACATTTCTTGGAACAACAATAAATTCATCATTAAAATCTCTAAATAATTTTGAATTAAAGTGTTGTCTTAAATCTGCAAAAACCTGCTTTGATAAGTTATTCTGTGAGCTATACATAGTTGGAAGAAAACCTTTAACCCTCAACGATGGATTAATAGATTTTTGTACTAATTTAACTGTATTTAATAATTGAGATAAACCCTCTAATGCAAAATATTCGCATTGAATAGGTATAATAACTGAATTAGAAGCAGATAAAGCATTTATAGTCATTGGACCTAATGCTGGAGGAGAATCTATAATTATATAATCATATTCATTAGTAACACTAGCTATAGCTTTTTTTAAAACTAATTCTCTACCTTTTGTATTATTGGAATCATAATATTCTTTTTCTATTCCTACAAGACCAATATTAGATGGGGCAAGATGTAATGTTGGTAAATCAGACTTTAAAATTATATCTTTTAAATTTTTAGTACCTATAAGAACATGATATATATTAAATTCATAATCATTTCTATGAAAGCCTAAAGATGTACTAGCATTTGCTTGTGGGTCAGAATCAATTAATAAAACTTTTTTTTCTGCAACAGCTAAAGAAGCGGCTAAATTAACTGCTGTAGTTGTCTTACCAACACCACCTTTTTGATTTGCTATTATTATTACTTCACTCATCTTAAGCTATACATCCTTTTACCATTACTAACTATAGAACCATCATAACAAAGCTCAACATTCTTCAATGAAATTTTCAAATCATTTATATGTGCAAAATATTCTCTATTTTTATGAAATTCTAGCTTATACTTACTAAATATTTGCTTCCACAATGGTTTCTTTTCTATTTTAATAAAATATTTTTTTATTAATTCTTTTCTATCAATTTTAATATCTAAAATTGTAAATTTACTAGGTGAATTTACTAAATTTAAACCAACTCCACAAATTAATTTATTATTAACAACATTTGTAATCATTCCACCAATTTTCAAATTTTCATTATAAAAATCATTTGGCCATTTTAACCATGTTTGAGAGTTTAGTTCTTGTAATGTTTCTTTTAGTATGTATGCAAAATATATTGATGAAGATTCTAATTTTAAATCAAGTGGTAAATCATTTAACTCTATAGCAAAAGATAAAAATAAGTTACCATTGTAGCTTTGCCAATCATTATCTCTACTTCCAACTCCTGCTGTTTGTATATCACAAACTACAGCAATTGGTAATTCTATATTTTTATTCTTTATTAATTCTTTTAAATATTTTTGAGTTGAGCTAAGCTCATTATAATAAAATATCTTCAACTATCAATCTTTTACCATTAATATAAGATATAATATCCATCTCTTTTTTAGATTGTGGTTGAACATAAAATATTCTAATTGAACCTTTTAAACATCCAACAACAATTGAATCTAAATCAATTTTTAATATTTTTCCAGCTTCATTTATTGTTATTTTATCTTCTAAGCTAATCTTTTTTAGTTTTAAACCATTTTCTAAATAAATACCTGGCCAAGGAGTAAATGCTCTATATTTATTGTATAAAGTAATTGAATCATCAAATTCTACTTTTCCATCTGCTTTAGTAATTTTTCTACAATGTGTTGATATATTATTGTCTTGTACTACAGGTGTATATAATTTGAAGTTAGTTAATACATCAATTATTAAATCTGATGCAACTTCAGTTAATTTTATAAAAAGATTTTCAACCATTTCATCATCTGAAACTTTAATTCTTGATATTTTTAATATATCACCAGTATCAAGACCCTCTTCCATGAGCATAGCTGTAACACCAGTTTCTTTATCTCCATTAAGTAAAATTTGTTGAATTGGACTAGCTCCTCTATAATAAGGTAATATAGAAGCATGAAGATTTATGCAAGGAGCATGGTTTAATATAGAAGTAGGTAAAATTTGACCATAAGCAGCTACAACTATATAATCACATTTTATTGTCAACAATTTACTTACAATTTCATCATCTCTTAATCTATTTGGTTGATAAACTTTAATATTATTTTTAACTGCTAAAACTTTTACTTCAGGAGGAGTCATTATTTTTTTTCTTCCAACTGATTTATCTGGCTGTGTATATACTGCTACAACATCAATATCTTGTGTTGCTATAAGTTTTTCTAAAATTGACTTAGCGTACCCAGGAGTACCCATAAAAATTATTTTCATATTCTATCACTTTTTGTAAACAATGTTCCACCTATATGGTTGTTTTCTATCATAAAACTTCTAACATCTGTTAAATTAAATCCACTTGATAGAAACATAGATTTATTGTGTTGAAGTAATAAATCTGCCGCTTGAAGTTTTGTAACAATTCCTCCAGTAGCAAATTCATTATTTGGAGTTACATCTTTTTCTAATTCAACTCTGGTAATTTCATTAACATATTTTAATACATTCGCATTTTTATTAGATCTGGGATCATTATCATAATAAGCATCAATATCAGATAATATAACTACTAAATCACTATTTGTATGTGTAGCAACCTCTGCAGATAATTGATCATTATCACCAAAAATCAACTCATGCGTTGCTGTTGTATCATTTTCATTGATTATTGGTAATACATTTGCTTTTAATAAAGCTTCTATACTATCTGCAAAATGTGAGTATTGAATATAAGTTTTAAAATTAGCTGATGTAACTAATAGTTGAGCAACTATTACATTATGCTCATTGAATTTTTTATTATATAAGTCCATTAATATTGGTTGTCCAATAGCAGCTAGTGCTTGACGATTCGCAATAATTTTTCTATCTAATTGAACTTGAGTATAACCAGCTGCAACTGCACCTGATGATACAAGTATAACTTCATATTTTTTTCTTAAATCAACAATAAAATCAACAAGATTTTTCATTCTCTTTAATGCAATAGAAGTATTTTCTGTTAAAACTGCACTACCAACTTTAACAACAATTCGTTTCATACTAGTTACGATCAGCTTGAACTAAATTGAATAATGAATACTTAAGTGCTTCAATATTTGTAAAAGTTGCAGAAGATATTGGAGCTACAAAATAAGGTAACTGTTTATCAAAACCTAAAGTTTCATCTGCGCTATTTTGAATAAAAAATGGAATTTCATTATCAAATTTAAATTCGTTAGATTTAGAAGCTTCTAAATTTAATAAATCAAGAAAACTATTAACTAATTCTGTACGCTCTTCAATAGGAACAATATCAACTCTAGTTAAGGCAATTGCATATTTATTTTCTGCCATATTATCTGAAAAAGATGCTATTTCAGCTTTTAATGTTTCTATTTGCTCTTTTAAATCTCTATATGAAGCTAAGTCTACCATATATAATAATATCTTAGTTCGTTCTATATGTCTTAAAAATTTAATTCCTAAACCCTTTCCTTCATGTGCACCACCAATAATACCTGGTATATCTGCCATAACAAAAGATTCAAAATCACCAATATTTACTTGACCTAATTTTGGAGTAAGAGTAGTAAATTCATAATTAGCAATTTCAGGACGAGCATTTGAAACAGTAGATATAAGAGTTGATTTTCCAACATTAGGAAAACCTACAAGACCTATATCAGCAATAAGTTTTAAATCAAGTTTTATACTTCTAGTCTCACCTTTTTCACCTGGTTGTGCATAAGTTGGTCTCTGATTTGTTGGTGATTTAAAGTGAGTATTTCCAAGTCCACCTTTTCCACCCTGTAAAAATTTTTCTTCTTGACCATTTTTAACCATATCAAAAAGAACCTCTCCAGATTCCATATCGATAATTTGAGTTCCTGGTGGAACAATAATAATTTTCTTAGCTCCAGATTTTCCAGTCATACGAGAACCTTCACCCGGAACACCACCATCTGCTTTTATATGCATTCTTCTTTGAAAATGAGAAAGAGTATGTGTATTATTATCACACTTAAAGTATACATCTCCACCTTTTCCACCATCCCCACCATTAGGACCGCCATTTAGAACAAACTTTTCACGACGAAATGCTACACACCCTTGCCCACCTTTTCCTGATGAAACTGTTAACTCGACACTATCTGTAAACATTATAATCCTTCTTGTTTAATACTTAAAAATTAACTTTAATTAATAATAGTAAATTTTTAAATACTTAAAATTGTATTTTGACTTAAATCGATTAGAGAGTAGAAATATTTGAGCCTAAGCCCAAATATTTGTAGAATTATGAAGCAGGAACTACTGAAACTTGTTGACGTTTTTTGTCTTTTCTTTCGAATCTAACAACACCTTCAACTAGTGCAAATATAGTATGATCTTTCCCCATACCTACATTATTACCTGGATGAACTTTAGTTCCTCTTTGACGAATAATAATATTACCAGGAATTACTACTTCCCCACCATATTTCTTAACACCAAGTCTTCTACCAGCTGAGTCACGATTATTCTGTG
>CAZAOJ010000074.1:0-6581 GCA_964486745.1 uncultured Arcobacteraceae bacterium | reverse complement strand
TCATTTTAGGAATAAGGATTCTTGAAATGTTGTTTGATTTTTATGGGGTAGTATATATATACATTTAGAGTTTAGTATAGCTATTGTTAGTAATATTAAAAAAAATAAAAATATAATTAAAAAAATTTCAAAAGAATTCTGTAGTTTTATTGAGAAGAATAAATCAAAAGAAGACACTATGAAATTAATGATAGATTTCTTTTTAAAAAGATCACATATTATTTTAATTGTAACAATTTCTTTTTTTACAATGGGTGTTATCGAAAGATTAAATGATATAGGTATATTTATGAATTTAGTATCACTAGATACATTAAGTATAATGATTGAAATAATTTTTCAAAATATATTACTTGCTTTAAATATTATAGTGTTTAATACTATAATACTTTCAATATCGCTAATATGGATCTTGATGTATGCATTGTTTAAAAATAATTGCAATATTAGAATTATTTTTATTGATTATTCTAAGTCGTTGGCCGTTACAATATTTTTATTATTGCCGTTTGCAATTTTGGTTGACTATTTTTTTACAGATTATTTTGATGTTAAGAACCAAAGCTTAAGAACTGGTGTAGCAATTAAATATATGTCCATAGTTAGAGAACCTTCAATACGTGTTATAAAATATAATAAAAAACCTAAAACAATTCTTATGCTTGGAAAAGATGATAAATTTATATATTATTTAAACTCTAGTAGTGTAAAGCAATTTTTAAAAGACATAAATAATACGATATGCAAAGAAAAAGAAACTCAATATTTTGGAAAGATTGTTGATTTATTATTATTAACTAAAAAGAAAGACGAGAAAATAGAAAATTACTCAATAGCTAGTTATAGGTATCTTATTCAACCTATAAATAAAGTTGAATTTGTAGATATTTACCCATCATTTGATAAAAGTTTTTGTGAAACAAATATCACTATTAACAAATTTATAGAGAACAAATAAGTCAAATAGAATTGTTATTGTATTTGATTTAATATACAATCAATTTTAGTCATTAGCTAAACAAATATTTAATTGTTGTGTGAAATTCATTATAAGAACCATTCTTAATCTGAAGGTAATTGGCAGCAAAATTTTTTGCTTCATCTTCAGATATTTCATCTAGTGTTATTGGATCAATAATAAATGGTTCAATTGCACTATTTCGCAGAGCATTTAATTTGTCTATATCAAGTTTTAGGCATTCAATAGTTTTTTTCGAATTATTATCTGTTGCTTCTATAGTTCCATCTTCTTTATATATAAATTTATTTTCGCAATCATTTTGTAAAGGATGAATACTAATACTATCATTAGCCTTACTATTCCCACAATGTCTAGGTTCACCTGCTGATAATTGTTTTTGACAAGAACATAGTAGATTGTTAAAATCTAAATCGTTGCCATTATTATTTTGCTGGGGATCTAAATGTTCTATATGCGAGTTATTACTTGATATTCTACTTTCGCAATAACAGCAAATATTGCCTTGCTCCAAAAGTAAAGCATCTTTTAATTCTGCTTTTATAGGATTTCGTAAATCATTATATGTTCTGTTTTCACTATTTTTCCAAATAGTGAAATTATTTGGTTCAGTGTTAGATTTATTTATGAATTTCACTTTCCTAGAATCTCTTTTCTTTTTATTAAAACTTCTGCTTTAACTAGTTCAGGCTCCCTGCCCTCAATTTTATCATTTAGTTTAACTATAAGCTCTTTAGCTTTTTTAAAATTATCTTTTTGAATTAAAATATACAATTCATGTAATTCATTTTTAATATCATCTGGTCGTGAGGCTACACCTAAAATATCTTCAAGTTGTCTATCCGTACTTTTGCCATATGATTCAGTAGGTTTTTCAATAGATATATTGTTTTTAATCGGCTTTAGTATGAAAATATGTTCAGCTTTGACATGGCTCAATACTTGTGGGGAATGAGTTGAAACAATAAATTGGCAATTAGGAAATACTTCAGTTAATCTTGAAATAATAACCCTTTGCCATAGAGGATGTAAGTGTAAATCTATTTCATCTATAAGGACGATACCATCACCTTCTAATGGATTTTCCATGTGTGGATTTGCCATAGAAAGTCTTCTTGCTATATCCCCTATCATAGCTATCATATTTTTTTCACCATCAGACAGTTGATCAAGTCTAATAGTTTCATTGTTTTTTTCAACTAACATATGAGGTGTTGGAATTCTTGTTACCCTTAAATTTGAGTATTCAGGAATAAATTTTTCTATAGTTTCTGCAACAAATTTTAGTTCTCGACCATTATTAGATAATGCTTGTTCTAGTTTTTGTATATTAACATCTAAGAGCTGTTTAAACTCAGTTGTAAATAGAGTAGAATCATTTTGATATTTTCTTTTTAAAAGTGTAGCATATTTTAATATATTAAGTAATTCTTTTTTGCCTTTATTACTAAACCACCAAAAAGTTAAGCGTAAAGAGAATCTAAATGAAGACCAAATAAAATCTAATAATTTATCAGTTTCGGAAATATTATGTGCTTGTTTTAATTGAATTAATTGTTGAAAAATATTATCTATAAGTTTTAGGATAACTGAACTATCATTTCTAATTGATTTTTTGTCAAATGTATTTAGTTTACTCATTTGATATAGTAAATATTCTATGTTTTCAATAAAAGCTATATCATGATTTTTAATACTTCTTACCATTCTCATTAATTCAAAAAATAACATTTTTGGTTCTTCTAAAAAAGTTTCATCTATTTGAACTGTGTTGTCAACTATTATCAAATTTAAAGATTCTATAATTTTTCTTAAATTTTGAATTAATGTTTTATTTTCTTTCATATATTTAGCACGAGATTGGGATTCTTCATTAAGAATATCATCTTGTAGGCGAAACCATTCAAAAAAAGCTTGAAAATTTGCTTTACTTCCTAATGCATTATCGTATAAATCTAATTGAGCTATATTTTCTTTTCCAGATATATTTAAACCAGAGATACCTTTTGCAATACGATTAATAGGATAATAAGCAATCATAGGTAGTGTATTTTGTTCTTGATATTGTATTTGATAATGATAGATCAATTGATCTAATTCACGAAAGTCTGATTTCTTATTAGCAGGATAGCCTCGTTGAAACTCTACATTTTTCCAACGATAATAACTATTATCGTTATTTAAAGTTAAGGAAATTGATGAAAAGTTCATATTATTTTTTATACTTTCATCTGGTATTTTTATACCAGTAGATTCTTTCTTTTGAATTCCTTCAACTAGCCAAGATAATGAAATTGAAATTGCATCGAGAATAGTTGATTTTCCAGCACCATTAACTCCTACAAATATATTAACATTTGGTAGTAATTCAATAGATTGTTTTTTAAATCCTCTAAAGTTTTCTAATTCAATTGTTTGTATTTGCAATTTTAACCCTTACTTTTTCTTATTACTGTTGTTTTAACTTAAATTCTCTTTTGAATTAACACTATAATCAATGATACCGTATGATTTATTCATTGATACCTACATAGAAAAAGTTGCGTGGTATTTTTCTTGTGTCATTTTTATATAACTATGTTCTTCTTCAATTTTCACTAAAACTGTGTTATATTCTACTTCATCATTTTTCCAAAAATCATTTTCCTCTAATTTATCGTCCATAAATTTTTTATTATCTTCATATTTTGTTTCATCATTTAAAATATCAAATAAACTCACATATTTTCCTATTTATTTATTTTTTTAGTTAGTAAATTATTTTACTACCCAATAATATAGATTTTAACCATCTATTTAACAGAAATAGAGTGTACTTCCATTATAGTTAATAAATTTTCTGTTCTAAAACTAAAAGTCAATTCTATTAAAGAGATCTCAGGAATAGCTTTTTCACGAAAATTTGCTCTGTGATTAACATTGTGTTTAAGCTTATTTTCTCTTAGGATTGTGCAAATATTATTAGCTAACCTATTGTAAAATAAACTAATAGCATTAGGGGTAGAAATTTTTTTTTCAATTTTCACTAAATTTTTTTTTGCATTTTTAGAAAAAATAAAGTTATCTTTCAATTTCTACATCCTCTTCTATTTCATATTTAGAATCTTCTAAAAGGCACAAGGAAGCACTTCTAAAAACTAAATATAGACCATTCTTTCCCAGACCTAAATGTTCTTTGCCAATATGATCATTTTTTACCATGCCAAAGATTTTTTTCAAATAAAATTTTGGTAACATTCTGCCTTCTTCAATTAATGTCCTATTCATAACTATAATTGTAGATTTAAGAATACTATCACTTACTGTTTCATTGTATTTTTCTATTGCTTTAGTATATAAACCCATTCCAATCCAAGAAATAAATTTATATGGATCAATACCATTAACAGGTACATCATATGCTTCTACATGTAGTTTATAATGCTCTAGAGCATCATCAACAACTTGCTTTCTAAACTCTTGTGTTATTACAATTTTATATTGTTTATCAATAAATTCACACAGATAATTTGTCATATTTATAATATGATATTTAGGTTCTTCAGTTTCAAATAAATTTTTAGACAAAAGTTTATCCGAATATTTCATCTGCGAATTGCATATCATTTTCTAATGATTTTAGATAAAAACTTTCATTTTCTAAACTGCTGAAGAATAATCCTGAGTTGTAAGGCATGTGATTTATTACAGCACCCTCTTCTATTTCTTCTTTCTCAGCATATTGAATTAAAGTATTATTTTTGTTTTTCTCTAATATTGTGTTTTCTAAATCATCTAATGTATATTCTTCATTACGATTAATTGTCATTTTTTATTCCCTTTTTTAATTGAGCTTTTAAATCTTGTCGAAATTTCAACTTTCTAAACACTCTTTTGCAAATCTATTAAGAATTCTTTGTATAGATTTTATTTCTGTTAATTTTTCACTATCGTAAAAACTACTGATTTCTTCTATAATTACTATCCTATAGCAGTAATACGCATTGGTATTTTGCTTTGCTAATTTAGGGTAAACTTCAATAATAGATTCATAGACTATAGAAACAGTCGGCTTTTTATTACCTACTGAATCCATTTTTTTTAAGATAATTTTTGCTATCTTTTGAAAATTATTCATATTTTGCTAATTTTTTTAAGAGTTCATCTTCATCTTCATCTGAAGAATCTAGTATAGGTGGTTTTATATTGCTTTCTTTAAAATATTTAGCATCCATTTGTTCATGATATGGTTTAGCTTTACCTTTTAACTCTACTAGTAATAATTGCATTATTCTGTAGTATGGTGGTATGATAAAATCATTCTTTGTAGAATTGTGTATTACTATAGGTAAATGACCTTCATAAGCAGGGTTTGCATACATGCTACCTGGTAGTATTAATCCCATTCTTGCCAATGAACTTCTTGGGAGTAAAATACCTGCTTTATCTTCTGGAATTTTTACATATTCTATAGTTTCGCTATAAAGAAATTCACCTGCTTTAAGTATAAAATCTTTTGACAGATCAACTTCTTTATAGTATGGTTCAAAGTCTTGTTCTTTAGATAGATCAATAGGTTTATCTTGTGGTAGCAATATTTTTGCTTTTTCAGAAATCCTTAAATCTATAGAAGCCCCTTGAATAGTATTAGCTGATACAATATCTACTATTTCATTAGAAGTTATTTCTTTTATCAATTCTTCTGTTGCTAAAAACATAATATTCTCCTTGATTTTGTCTATTTTTAGTACATTATTAATAGAATTATTTAGTTTGCACTTGTTTTAATTATCGGATTTTACTACAAGTAAACTTATAGTATATATATTATATATATATATAGGTGAAAAAAACATGGATTATGTAAAGTCAGAAATTCAGGAGCACAAACTTCTGCATTTAGATATACACACTTTATAATTTACCCTATATTTTCAGTAATTAATTTAGTTACAGATTATATTTGTTTTGAGAGATTATCTGTTTTAACGTTTGGATTCATGGCAGAAGTAAATCCTGCTCACAACAATGATTCTATAGCGGCTTTTTTAAATCCACATAAATTGTTGTTTGCTTTAACAACACCTGCATGTATCCTTGATTGTGCTGCTTCTACAATAGATGATTCTATGAACTCTTTATATTTTTGTGCTGGTTGTTGGCAACCACTAAGTACAAATACTGGATGGACTGATGGTGGTCAACCATTAACTGAAGCTGGAACACTAGCAGTAAGACTACTAGATAATATGCACTCTACATATTCTCTTAGTAAGTCAAGTAATGCTTCATTTACATCACTAACAACCAGTGCTACATTAAAAAATTCTATGTGTAATGAAACATACTTCCCACTTGTATTAAAAACTCAATATAAATTACAGCAAGCATATCCTGTTACATGGGATGCTACAACTATTGGTGCTATGAGGATAAGTTGGGCTGATTTTAAGATGGGTAAAGACAAAGGTGAGGATATTACTTTTTGGTTATGGAGAAAAAGGGACCAGTGTGCTGGTGCTTATAAGTGTGAGAGTACATTTGCAGGATTTAAGTGATGAATAAAACAATATCTTTTAACTCTTCTTTATTCTCATCAGTTAAAAAACTCTTGTGATCTCCA
>CAZAOJ010000073.1:0-6656 GCA_964486745.1 uncultured Arcobacteraceae bacterium | reverse complement strand
AATAATAAATATTTTTCTTAAAATAGATTATACGAGGAGATTATAGTGAATATAAAAGATGTTAAAAATTTATCCTTACTTATTTTAAATGAAATAACACAATATAAAGCAGGTGATGAGGAATTCCATCCTTATGATATGGCTGAGCAGTTAATTGATTTAAGACAAGCAGATGAAAAAGAGTATTTAAAAGTAATTAAAAAAATACCTCATGAACTATTAGCAGATGTACTTACAGAGATGCCTGATTTTATTCATGAAGAGATATCAGAATTATTAAGTAGTAGAAAGTTAGCAGATATTACATCTAAAATGGATTCTGATGATGCAGCTGATTTTATTCAAAATGTAAGTGAATCAAGTGAGGATGTTGCACAAAATATTCTTGATAATATAGATCATGAAGATAGAAAAGAGATTGAAGAGTTAATTGCATACGATGAGAATGTTGCTGGTGCATATATGCAAAAAGAATTGTTTTGGGCAACTTTAGATGAAACAATTGGTGATTCTATTGATAGGCTAAAACAGTTAAAAGATAATGATGAAGTTGATCATATATTTCATGTTCAAATTGTAAATCAAAAACATAAATATATATGCTCTATTGGTTTAGAAGAAGTAATCATTATGGATTATAAAAAAACTTATAGAGATATTTTTGAAGCAGAAGAAAAAGAATATATTAAAACATGTGTAAATCATAAAACGGACATAAATGAAGTGGTTGATATTGTAAGTAAATATAATATATCATCTTTACCAGTTGTTGATGATTATGGAAGGTTAATTGGACGAATTACTTCAGATGATATTTATGACATTATAGAAGAAAGAGCAACTGAACAAATCTATAACTTAGCTGGTGTTGATGACGATGCAGAGCAAGATGAGAATCTATTTGAAATAGGGAAACACAGAGCTATGTGGCTTGGAGTAAATTTAATTACTGCAATTGCAGCATCTATTGTAATTAGTTTTTTTGATGCAACAATACAATCAATGGTAGCACTTGCAGTTTTATTACCTATAGTTGCATCTATGGGTGGAAATGCAGGAACTCAAACACTAACAGTAACCGTGCGTCAAATGGCATTAGGGGATATTGAAAAAGAAGATGCAAAAAGAACGATTTATAAAGAGGTAATTTTATCATTGGCAAATGGTGCAATATTTGCATTTGTAGTTGGAATTATTGCTTATTTATGGTTTGATATACCTCTTCTTGGTGTTGTTATTGCTTTATCTATGATAATAAATCTATTTAGTGCGGGATTCTTTGGATCTGTAATTCCTTTATGGTTACAAAAAAACAATATAGATCCAGCTATTGGAAGTACAGTTCTTCTTACAACCGTAACAGATGTAGTTGGATTTTTTAGCTTCTTAGGACTAGCTACATGGATTTTATTGTAAAAATATATTAAATAATGATTAAGTTATATTAAGTAGAATGTGGAAATTTTTTAATATATTTAAGGAAAATAATAATATGAAATATAATCAATTGACGCAAGAAGAACAAAGAGTAATACTTCATAAGGGTACAGAGATGGCTTTTAGTGGAGAATATTTTGATCATAAAGGTGATGGTATATATCATTGTAAACAGTGTAATGCTCCTTTGTATAAATCAAATTCAAAGTTTGATTCTGGATGTGGATGGCCAAGTTTTGATGATTCTATAGAGGGTGCAGTTAAAGAATTACCAGATGCTGATGGTAGAAGAGTAGAGATTGTTTGTGCAAATTGTGGTGGTCATTTAGGTCATGTATTTAAAGGTGAACAATTTACTCCTAAAAATACTAGACACTGTGTAAATTCAATATCAATAAAATTTGATGAAGAAAAAAAATTAAATACTCTTCCTTTACATGATAATGAAGAAGACTCAGTAAAATTAAAAAAAGCATATTTTGCAGCAGGTTGTTTTTGGGGAGTTGAATACCACTTTGAACATTTCCCAGGAGTTGTATCAGCAGTATCCGGATATATGGGTGGAGATATGATTAATCCAGATTATCATAGTGTTTGTACTGGACAAACTGGACATTTAGAAGTTGTTGAAGTTACATATGACCCATCAATGGTAGATTTTGAAATTTTAGCAAAATTATTTTTTGAGATACATAATCCAGAACAAACAAATGGACAAGGTCCAGATATAGGAACTCAGTATTTAAGTGCAATATTTTATAACGATGAGTCTGAGAAACAAATATCTCAAAAACTAATAAATAAGTTAGAAGAAAAAGGTTTAAAAGTAGCTACTAAGCTTTATCCTATGGTAAAGTTTTACAAAGCTGAAGACTACCATCAAGATTATTATGACAAAACAGGAAAATCACCTTATTGTCACACTTATACTAAAAGATTTTAATCCTCTTTTGAGTGATTAAAATCTTGAAAACTACAAGTTTGTCCATCATAATATTCAATAGAACCATCTTCAATTCTATAATACCAACCATGAATATCTAGTTCACCTTCATTTACTTTTCTATAAATTTCAGGATAAGTTAAAAGGTTTTCTAGTTGGTGTTTAATAGAAATCTTTTCTGTTGTAGTTTGTATTTGTTCTTTGCTTGCATTTGTTCCTAAAGCTAGAAGAGTATATTCTTTTGCTTTACTTCCTAGTTCAAGCCATTTTGATACATGAACCAAATTTGGGTCATCACTTAAATCTTGATATAAAGCTTTACATGCTCCACAGTGACTGTGTCCACATACAATGATATCTTTTACATTTAAAACTGAAACAGCATATTCTATTGCAGCAGAACTTCCATGAAAATCATTATCACCTTTATATGGTGGTACAAAATTTCCTACATTTCTCAAGATAAACATATCCCCAGGACTACTATCTACAATTAAATCTGGAACTACTCTACTGTCACTACATCCAATAAATAAGATTTTTGGTTTTTGACCATGTTTTACAAGATTTTCAAAATCTTGTTCTGCTTGAGCAAAGTGAGTTTCTCTAAATTTTTTATTACCCTTGATAAGTTTATCTATATTCATTTTATTTTATCCCAAGAATATAAAACACTTCTTTATTTGGAACTTGTTCCATTTTTACATTAAATTTATTTGAAAATTTTTCTATTATATTATGAAACTCTTCAATAACTTTTGGTGAGTCTATCTGATCACATTTAATTTTAAAATAATCTTTACTGTTTGATAATGCTATATAAGCTTTTAGTGGTTGTAATTCATCATTTAAGTGAATAAGATGTTTCGCAAATTTGTTAAAATCTTTTGTATTTTTTATTGCTTTTTCAACTTGAGTGAATGCTGATTGGCTTTTTGCAATTCCTAATTGTGATAAAATCACTTCTGGTGTTACATCTATTTGCATATAATTAATCCTTCTATTGTGTATTTAAGTATTAATTGTATCAAAAACTGTATGAAAATAAGCAAATTTTTGATACAATTTTAAAAATATTTACAAGGAATTTACTATCGATAATTATTCTTCAATGCCTTACACTCTTATAAATACATTGGATTCTATGGTTTATATGTTAGTTCAAAAAGATAATACAATAAATATAAATGATACAAAAAATAATTTAGTTACTAATATAAATAAATTATCAGCCCAAGAGTTAAATAATTTTGTAAATCAAATGGCAATATTTATAGATAAATCACAACAAAGTAGTGATGGTAAGTTAGGTGAGGGTGAAGTTCAAAAAGAATTTATCTCTTTTTTAATTAAACTTTTTTATTAATACAAAACAACATATCCCAAAAGGGATATGAATTTTTATAACATTATTCCACGAATCATATAATATAGCATTGCAGATAACGCTGCAGCTGCAGGTACAGTAATAACCCACGCTGCAATAATTTTCTTAACAGCATCTCTTTTTACATATTGTACTTTTTCTTCTGATTTGATAATTTTTTTAGCTTCTTTAATTTTGTGTTCTTCTTCATCAATAAGTCTATATAGATCAACAATTCTTTGATATTGTTCTTTATCTTTTTTATCTTTATTTTCTAATTTCTCAAGTTCGTTTTTATATGCTTTTAATGTTTTCTTTTCTGCAGTAATAATCTCTTGTTCTAATTCTATTTTACTTTTTGCATCATTTTTATCCATCCACTCTCGCAAAAATCCAACTCCAAATACCCCACCAACTGCAATATGAGTTGATGATACAGGAAGTCCTAATTGAGAAGCAATAATAACTGTAATAGATGCAGCCATTGCAATAGAAAACGCTCTCATTTGATCAAGTTCAGTGATCTCACTACCAACAGTTTTAATAAGTTTAGGTCCATAAAGTGCTAAACCAATTGCTATACCTATAGCTCCAACTCCCATAACCCAAATAGGAATCCCTGCTTTACTAGAGATACCGCCATTCATAATAGCATCGTTTATTGCTGCAAGTGGTCCAATAGCATTTGCAACATCATTTGCACCATGTGCAAAACTTAGAAGTGCTGCAGCGAATATTAAAGGAACAGTAAATAACAAGTTTATACTCTTTCTATTGTTTTCTAATTCTTTTGCTTTTGTAATAATTCTATTTTTAACTATGATATAAACAAGTGCAGCTATAACTAGTCCAATTAAAGCTGCTACAATAAATGATGGTTTTTTTGTATCTGGTAAAAATATAAATATATCAACTATACTAGGCCAAATCTTCTTTAAACCTTTAAGAGTAAGATATGTTACAAATGCCCATGCCATTATAGCTACATAAATAGGTACCCATTTTTTTGCACTTTTTAACTTATCTTCTTTAAATACCATTGTTTTTTTGATTGAATATAAAAATCCAGCAGCAATAACACCACCTAAAACTGGAGAAATTACCCAAGAAGCTGCAATTTTTCCCATAGTTCCCCATGATACTATACTAAATCCAGCTGCAGCTATTCCAGCTCCCATAACTCCACCAACAATTGAGTGTGTTGTAGAAACTGGAGCTTTAGCCATAGTTGCAAAGTTTAGCCAAAGTGCAGCTGCAAGAAGTGCTGCCATCATTGCCCATACAAACATATCAGCATTTCCACCAAATGCAGTGATATCAATAATCCCTTTTTTAATTGTTTTAACAACCTCTCCACCAGCTATAAATGCACCAGCAGCTTCAAAAATGGCTGCAATTACAATTGCTCCACCCATAGTAAGTGCTTTTGAACCAACTGCAGGTCCAACATTGTTTGCAACATCATTAGCACCAATATTCATAGCCATATATGCACCAAATAACGCAGCAACTGCTAAAAACATACTATTTGGAACACCACCTGCATTTACAAAACTGTAAGTCAATACTGCAACCATAAAAAACAGTGCAAACCCCAATCTAGTAAAATCAACTCCACTTCTTTTTAGAGCTTCTTTTTCTATTTTCTTAAACGTATTTATTTCCATAGATTTCCTTATAAATATCTTGTACTTGTATTAATATATGCGAAGTATATCAATAAAATTCTTTTAATAAAACTTAACAAAAAAACACTAAAATAGGTAATAGTAATATTATATTACTAAAGGTCATTGATAAAAATTTACAAATTTTAAAATTTGTAAATTTTTAGTTAAATGTTACGATTTTAACTAATTTAATTAAATAAATATTCATATACATATAATAAAATATAGTTTGCTATTTTAATGCTATAATTTCAAAATATAATGATAAAAATAAAATATACTTAGGAGAATTTATGAGTGAATTATTTAATCCAAAAAAAGAGATGTTTAAAGATCCATTAATTAAAAATATGTGTGAATACAATGATTTAATGGAAGACTTTAATACTGATTATGAAGGAACATGGGCAAAATTTGCAGATGAAAAAATTGATTGGTTTAAACCGTATGATAAAGTTTTAGATGAATCTAATGCACCATTTTATAAATGGTTTAGCGGTGGAGAATTAAATGTAGCACATCAATGTGTTGATAGACATCTAGATACAAAAAAGAACAAAGCTGCAATTATATTTGAAGGTGATAATGGTGATCAACAAATAATTACTTATAGAGAACTAGCATATGAAGTTAATAAAACTGCAAATATGTTCAAAAATAATTTTGGTATCAAAAAAGGTGATAGAGTAGTTATTTATATGCCAATGATTCCTGAAGCTGCAATATCTATGCTTGCTTGTGCTAAAATTGGAGCTATTCATTCTGTTGTTTTTGGTGGTTTTTCAGCTGAAGCCCTAAGAGATAGAATTATTGATGCAAGTGCTAAATTGGTTGTAACTGCTGATGGTGCTTTTAGAAAAGGTAAACCATATATGTTAAAACCGGTAGTTGATACTGCCTTACAAAGTGGATGTGAATGTGTACAAAATGTTTGTGTTGTTGAAAGAAATGGTGAAGATATCCATTGGGAAAGTGGAAGAGATTATTCATATAATGAATTAATTAAAACTCAATCTTCTGTGTGTGAAGCTACACCAGTTGAAGCTGAAGATCCTTTATTCTTATTATATACAAGTGGATCTACAGGTAAACCAAAAGGTGTACAACATAGTTCTGCAGGATATATCCTTTGGGCTCAAATGACTATGGAGTGGGTATTTGATATAAAAGATAATGATACTTATTGGTGTACAGCTGATGTTGGTTGGATTACAGGACATACATATATAGTATATGGACC
>CAZAOJ010000072.1:0-6799 GCA_964486745.1 uncultured Arcobacteraceae bacterium | reverse complement strand
CCATCAGAAGTAACTATGGACAACTTCATTGTAACTTCTGATGGTTACCCAGGTATCTCTGCTATGGTTTCAGACTTAGTTTTACCATCTGCAATGATTTATGAAAAATGGGGTGCTTATGGTAATGCTGAGAGAAGAACTCAACATTGGAGACAACAAGTACTTCCAGTTGGTCAAGCAATGTCAGATACTTGGCAATGGGTTGAACTTTCAAAAAGATTTACTGTAAATGACCTATGGGGTCCTTACACTCTTAGAAATGGTGTAAAACTAAAAGATGTTCGTGGTGAAGCAGAAAAAATGGGTTACAGCAAAGATACTACTATGTTTGAAATCCTATTTGCAAATGACAGAGCTAAGAAATATAAAATAGACCTAAACAGCTTCCCTCAAAAAGGTTTTGATAACTCTGAATGTCTTGGCGACAGTAGAAATGTTGTTGGTTCTGATGGTAAAGTTTTCAAAGGTTATGGATTTATGATTCATGAATACCTATTTGAAGAATATGCATCATTTGGTAGAGGACACGGACATGACCTTGCACCATTTACTACTTACCACAAAGTAAGAGGACTTAAATGGCCTGTTGTTGATGGTAAAGAAACACAATGGAGATTTAATGTTAAATACGATCCATATGCAGCAAAAGCAGTTGCTAAATCTGGAAATGGATCAACTCATGCATTCTACGGTTCTCTTGCAAAAGCATTAATGCAAGGTGATTTAATGGGTGTTAAAGATAAAAAGAAAAAATCACTTAAAAACAAAGCAAAAATCTTTGCTAGACCATACATGGAGCCACCAGAAAAACCAGATGCAGAGTATGATACTTGGTTATGTACAGGACGGGTACTTGAGCACTGGCATAGTGGAACTATGACTATGAGAGTTCCTGAGTTATATAGAGCAGTTCCAGAAGCACTTTGTTACATGCATCCAACAACAGCAAAAGAAAGAGGTCTTAAACGTGGAGATTTAGCATGGGTTGAATCAAGACGTGGAAAAGTTAAAGCTAGAGTTGAAACTAGAGGAAGAAACCGACCACCAAGAAGTTTAGTATTTGTACCATGGTTTGATGAAAGAGTACTTATTAATAAAGTATGTCTTGACGCAACTTGTCCACAATCTAAACAAACAGATTATAAAAAATGTGCGGTAAAAATTTATAAAGCATAATAAATAAAAATATAAAAAGTGAAAGTAAAATATGGCAACTGATAGAAGAAAATTTATTTTAAATATAGCTAGAGGGGCAGGATTAACTGCCCTAGGTGGTTTAATGTGGAGTGCTTATGTAGACGAAGTAACGGCTAATAAGTTAATATTAAGACCACCTGGAGCTATAAAGGAAGAAGATTTTTTAAAAACTTGTATAAAATGTGGATTATGTGTTGAAGCATGCCCTTATGATACCTTAATTCTTGCTAAGCCAGGAGATAATAAACCATTGGGAACTCCATATTTTACACCAAGAGATATCGCTTGTTATATGTGTGATGATATACCTTGTGTGCCAGTTTGTCCAAGTGGTGCATTAGATGAAAGTAGTGTTACAACTAATGGAAAGCTAGATATAAATATTGCAAAAATGGGTGTAGCAGTAGTTGATACTAAAAATTGTATTGCTTTTTGGGGAATTCAATGTGATGCTTGTTATAGAGCTTGTCCTCTTTTAGATAAAGCAATTTATCTACAATATGACAAAAATGATAGAACAGGTAAACATGCATTTTTAAAACCAATTGTTGATAGTGACTTTTGTACGGGATGCGGGCTTTGCGAACATGCCTGTGTAACTAAGAAAGCTGCTATTACAGTATTACCTAGAGATATAGTTTTAGGTGCTGTTGACACAAATTATGTCAAAGGTTGGGATAAAAAAGATGAAGAAAGATTAAAAGATGCAAAAGAGATTCATACTGTTACTAAAATGAGTGAAAGAAAAGCAGTTGATAGTCTTAATGATATGGGGGGACTACTAGATGACTAGTATATGGAAACATTATAGATTCTTAATATTAAGACGATTAACGCAAGTCTCTCTTATGTTCTTATATTTTGCTGGAAATGTTTGGGGATGGAAGATGCTACAAGGAAATCTTAGTTCATCTTCTGTTTTAGGAATAATTCCATTGAGTGACCCATTTGCTGCATTACAAATGTTTAGTGCAGGTGCAGCTATGGCAACAAATGTTATATTAGGTGCAGCTATTATTACAATATTTTATTTAGTAATTGGTGGTAGAGTTTTTTGTTCTTGGGTTTGTCCTGTAAATTTAATTACAGATAGTGCAAACTATATAAGAAGAAAATTTGGTTTTAACCAAATACAAAAAAAACAACCAGCAAGTAGAAATATAAGATATTGGGTATTAGCACTTAGTTTAGTGTTATCATATATTTTAGGTGTAACTGCGTTTGAGTTTATCTCTCCAATTTCTATAACTCATAGATCAATTATTTTTGGTCTTGGGTTTGGTTGGGCAGCTATGCTTGTAATATTTTTATTTGATCTTTTTATATTAAAAAATGGTTGGTGTGGACATATTTGTCCACTTGGTGGATTCTATTCAACTTTAGGGAAATTTAGCCTAATTAGAGTAGATCATGATGAAGAGAAATGTACAGTTTGTATGAAATGTAAAGAAGTTTGTCCAGAAAATCAAGTATTGTTTATGATTGGTAAATCAAGTGAACAAATACTAATGGGCGAATGTACAAATTGTGGAAGATGTGTCGAAGTTTGTGATGACGATGCATTAAATTTTTCAATTAGAAATTTTATAGCAAGGAATAAAGATGTTAAAAAGAACTAAACTAATAACTTTAAGCTTAATTGCGGGAGCAACGATATTTGTAGGTTGTGTTAGTGGTAGTAGTAATAATATGGTTTCTGCTGAGCAATTAAGTTATAGAAATACAGCTCTGTCAGATGAAAGTGCAGTAATGACACCTGGTGTTCAATATAGTAAAGCTGCAGCTGGAAGTAGTAAAGTAATGAAAAGAGCATTCCAAGATGCTCCACCTATGATACCTCACGATACTACTGGTATGTTACCAATTACTCAAAATAACAACCAATGTATCACTTGTCATGTTGATAGTGCACCTTATGATAAAACAATCCCAAGTGTACCAGTGTCACATATGACAAACTTTAGACCAGCTACTGCTATTGCAGCTGATGGTAAAGTAATGAAAAATGGTAAAAAAGTAGATAATACTTCTAGTGATAAATTATCAAATGTATCTATTAAAGCTGGAAAAACATTGTACCAAGGAAGATTTAATTGTTCACAATGTCATGCTCCACAAGATATGGATGTAAAATTAATTACTCCAAATAATTTTAAACCTGAATTTACATCAAAAGATGGTGCTTATAAATCATCATGGGATGATACAAAATTTATGGAAGATATTGATACTACAAAATAGTATCAATTACTAAGAGTTAAGTGTTAATACCTTAACTCTTAGTTTTATAAAATTATGCAAAGAAGAGAATTATTTAAAAGTTTAACAAAACCGTTTAAACAAAATAATGAATTTATTATTATAAGACCACCATATTTTGAAAATGAAGAAGATTTTACAACTGGCTGCATAAAGTGTGAAACTAAAGATTGTGCAACGATTTGTGAAGAACAAATTATAGTAATACAAGATGATGGTACTCCAATATTAGATTTTTCAAATAGTGGCTGTACTTATTGTGATGAGTGTGCAAAGGCTTGTAACAATGATGTATTAAAAATAGAGAATTTAAAAAATATTAATCTTATATTTAGTATAGATACAGCAAAATGTATGAGTTGGAATAGTACTATGTGCTTTTCTTGTAAGGACCCATGTTTGGATAATGCAATTGAATTTACGGCTATGTTCAAACCAATTATTCATGAAAATAAATGTACAAGTTGTGGATTTTGTATAAGTGTATGTCCAAGTGATGCAATAAAGATAATTAAAGGATAAAAATGTCAGCAGTAAAATTTATATCTCATGTAGAATCAGATGGACTTGGTGGTTGGTTTATAAAACTAACAGATACTTTTGATAATACTGAAGTAATTTGTAAAGATTTAGATGAATATAAAGAAAAAATTGAAGATATGGGTGCAGAGTATGGAAATGATATAGAAGTACAATGGACAAGATCTCAGCTATTAACTGCTGCAAACTATGAAGATATTGAATCTAAAATGGCTAAGCTTCAAGAAGAATATCAAGAAGAGATAGATAAAATAAATCAAAAAAATGAAGAGATAAATACTGGGTTTAATCCAAATGCGTAAATTATTAACTACACTACTATTAATACTTCTTAATATAAATTTATTTGCAAAAGATTTAGTACCTACATTTGTATACACTGCAAGTGGTGGAGTGACAGATGTAGTAAAACATAAAAATAACTTACTAACATCAACACAAGCTGGAGCAATTAATATTTTTGATTTAACTACTCATGATTTAATTACAACAATAACTGTACCAAAAATTACAGATTTTATGGGTGATGAGATTGATGCAAAAATTTATAATGTAGATGCTATAAACGATAAAATTGTATTTACAGTACAAGCAAAAAGTGGATATAGAGAGATATATATTAGCCAAAATGATAAAATAGAAAAAATCATTAGTGTAAATGATAGATTATATGTAACAAAAACAAAATTTTTGGATGAAAATACTATTTTATTTGAAACTCTTGGAAATAAAATGTATACATATGACCTAAAAAATAAAAAGGTAATTTGGTCATTAGATATAATTGCACCAGATGCAGAGTTTAACTCTACATTTGCTGATTTTGCTTTAAATGAAGATAAATCTTTAGCAATTGTCGCAGATGAAAGTGGTGATTTAAAATTAGTTGATATTAAAAATGCTAAAATCATCAAAATCCTTGAAGGTAAAAATCTTGATAAAGTATTTAAAGTTGATTTCAAGAATAATAAAATTATAACTGCAGGTCAAGATGGAAGATGTGTAGTATATGATTTAAAATCAAATAAAAGTTACTCATTAAGAAAAAAACATTGGTTCTTAATATATGCAGCAGGTTTATCACCTAGTGGTAATTTAGGTGCATATAGTGTTGATGAACAAAACAATGTAGTAGTATTTAATACAAATACAAAAAATGAATTATACAAGCTTACAAATAATCTAATGACATTAAATACAATATTATTCATAAATGAAGATGAATTATTTGTAGCAACAGATTCAAACAAATTTAATTATTATAAACTAAAATAAAAGGGATTATAAATGAACATATCAAGTATAGTAGTACAAACATTACCAAAGTATTTAGACGAAGTAGTAGAAAACTTAAAAAACTGTGAAGCTTGTGATTATCATCTTCATGATGAAAAAGGAAGGGTAATTATTACTATTGAAGGTGAAGGAGTATCTGAAGAACTAGAAAAGCTAAGAGTCATTGAAGCAATTCCTCATGTTATAGCTGCAGATATGCAAATGGCATATAGTGAAGATGAATTAGATCAACATATGGAAGTATTAAACAATGCTGATGCTGTTCCAAAAATGCTTCATGATGATACTTTAGATCCTAAAGATATTATCTATAGAGGAGACCTAAAGAAAAAAGACCTTGAAGGTTTTGCTCGAGAGTTTGATAATAAAGGAAAATAAAATGCAATATAATGCAAGTGAATTTTTAATAGAAACAAAAGTTCCATCTGATGAACTAATCATATCAAGAACAGATTTAAATGGTAATATCACATATGCAAATGAAACATTTGCTCAAATTAGTGGATACACTCCAGATGAATTAGTTGGAAAGCCACATAATATAGTAAGACATCCAGATATGCCAAAAGCTGCTTTTAAAGACTTATGGGAAGTTATAAAAAGCGGTAGAAAATGGCGTGGATTTGTAAAGAATATGAGAAAAGATAGTGGTTATTACTGGGTGTATGCACAAATTAGTGGTGTATATAAAGATGATAAATTAGTTGAATTTAAATCGATTCGTACTCCTATTTCATTTGAAGATAAAGTTAAATATCAAAAACTGTATGATGATATGAGAAATAGTGCAAATGAAAATAAAAGAATAGTAACTTATACTTAAAATATATCAATTTATAATCCCTATAAAGGGATTATAAAAAGCATCACCTTCAAGTATCACCTAAATAAACTTTAAAAACAACTACTTTTAAATATCTATATAAAATCTTATAATATTAATGTTTTGATTGGCGACCCCAGTAAGAGTTGAACTTACGTCATCTGGAGGAAATCCAGAGGTCCTTAGCCACTAGACGACAGGGTCATAAATAAGAAAAGAATTATAATAAAAATTGATTATATTTTAGCTTAAAAATGTGAAATATTTTGATTGAAATTTAAATAAAAAAAGTGGCGCGGTGAACGAGACTCGAACTCGCGACCTCCTGCGTGACAGGCAGGCATTCTAACCAACTAAACTACCACCGCTTCTTTTTTATAATATGGTGATCCCAAGGAGATTTGAACTCCTGTGGACTGGATGAAAACCAGCAATCCTAACCACTAGATGATGGGACCATATGGTGGTCGATAGTGGACTCGAACCACTGACGTCTACCTTGTAAGGGTAGCGCTCTACCAACTGAGCTAATCGACCGAAAATAACATTGAAATGGTGACCCGTGTTGGATTCGAACCAACGGCCACCTCCTTAAAAGGGAGATGCTCTACCGACTGAGCTAACAGGTCATTTAAATAAAAAAAGTGGCGCGGTGAACGAGACTCGAACTCGCGACCTCCTGCG
>CAZAOJ010000071.1:0-7471 GCA_964486745.1 uncultured Arcobacteraceae bacterium | reverse complement strand
AAAATAAACTTTTAATACTCAGTGATAATAAACCAGGACATCTAAACCAATCTATTGCTTTTGCAAAACTTATGGGTTATGAGTATGATATTTTAGAGGTTAGCTATAAAAAAAGGTGGTATAAATCACTTAGTTATATTTTGGCAAGATTAAATATATTTACTTTTTGTTTATATGATTATAACAAATCAATATTAAACCATATGACCCCTTATGATTTTGTAATAGGTGCTGGATCTACCACATACTATTTTTTGCAAACAGTGACAAATAAATTTTTTATCAAATCTGTAGTGTTGATGCTACCCAAAGGGTACAATTATTCAAAATTTGATTATATTATAGCTCAAGAGCATGATTCTCCTATACAAAAAGAAAACATAATAGTATTGCCTGTAAATATAAGTATAAATGAACCAAAAGGTTATATAAAAAAAGATGATGATAAAAAATCTATTGGGATTATACTTGGTGGTAATAATAAAGTATTTTTTATGGATGAAGATATTATCAAACAAACTTTGGACGATATATTTGAAAAATACAAAGATTATAAAAAATATATTACTACTTCAAGACGAACTCCAAAGCAGATTGAAGAGCTATTGGATAATTATGAGTTTGATTATAAACTTATTTACTCAAAAGAACCAAATATCAATCCTATTGCTGATTTTATAGATATTTGTGATGAATTATTTATCTCTATAGATTCAACTTCTATGCTTAGTGAAGCAAGAGCAAATAGCAATGCAAAGATCCATATTATCGATTTGAAATCTTATACAAAAGATACAAAATTTCATAAAATAGCTGAAATAATTCAAAATATTGATCATAAAATAGAGTTTCAACCATATTTGGATATAAT
The DNA here is from genome assembly GCA_964486745.1 of uncultured Arcobacteraceae bacterium. Lineage (GTDB taxonomy): Bacteria > Campylobacterota > Campylobacteria > Campylobacterales > Arcobacteraceae > JAYEFX01. The sequence continues at coordinate 6,600 of CAZAOJ010000071.1, read as the reverse complement.
AAAATTATAATAATTATAGGGAAATATGTTTGGCTTTAAAAATTGTACAGTTTTTACCAGAATTAAATGAAGGTGGAGTAGAACGTGGTGTTGTAGAACTAAACCGTGAACTCAATCTTAAAGGTTTCAATTCATATGTAGTAAGTGCTGGTGGAAAACTTGTAAACCAAATAGATGCTGATAATGGTACACATATTAAGTTTGATGTGTGTAGTAAAAATATATTTACACTGTTTAGCAGAGCTTCAAAATTAAAAAAAATATTAAAAGATATAAAACCAGATGTTTTACATGTAAGAAGCAGAGTTCCTGCTTGGATAGTTTATCTTGCAAATAAGAGTTTAAATATCAAAGTAGTAAGTACTGTTCATGGATTTAACAGTGTTGGATTTTATAGCTCTATTATGACAAAATTTGATGCAGTGATATGTGTAAGTGGTGCAATTAAAGAGTATATACAAAAACACTACAACACTTCAAATGATAAAATTACTGTAATACCAAGAGGTATAGATCTTGAAGTATTTAATCCAAATAATAAAAATGAAGAGTTTATAAATCAATTTTGTACCAAATATGATCTTTATGATAAATTTATAGTGTGCAGTGTTGGAAGAATAACTCAACTAAAAGATTATGAAACATTTATAAATGCTATAGCCCAAATTAAAAAGATTGATCCTACTGTAATTGGATTGATTGTAGGTGGTGTTAGAGATGATAAGAGGGATTATTTTAACTCTTTGGTAGATTTGGTTGAAAAACTTGGCTTAGAGGATCAAATAGTATTTGCAGGAAGTCAAAAAAATATACAAGATATCTATATGATAAGTGATGTGGTAGTAAGTAGTTCAAAAAAACCCGAAAGTTTTGGAAGAGCTGTAGCTGAAGCTATTTGTGTAAATACACCAGTAGTTGCAACTAATCATGGAGGGGTTAAAGATATTATTATAGCTGAACAAAATGGATATTTTTTTGATAATGGAAACTATGAACAACTAGCTTCAAATATATTAAAAGCCTCAAAACTAAAATTTGACGGGTACAGTTATATCTCATCAACTTTTTCATTGGATCAAATGGTAGATAAAACTGTAGAAGTTTATAAAAAGGTACTAAATAGATGAAAATAATTCACTGTGCACCTTTTAATATTATGACAAAAACAGGTGGTGCACTGTATGCAAATCCTATAAAAATATCTAGTGGTTTAATACAAAACAACCATTTTGTACATAATTTTGATTATAGGGATACAGCCAGATATTTTTCTATATTCAAAAATAAAAAAAATGGCCAAAAGAAGATGAATCAACATCTAAAACAAATAATAGATGAGATTCGACCTGATGTGGTTATATTTGGTCATGCTGAGATGATTGATTATGAAACATATGATTATATCAAATCAAAAAATATTAAGATGGTTTTTTGGTACAATGATCTTCCTTATCCTAAAAATATAGATAAAATTGAGAAATATTTTGATGCAATATTTACAACTGCTTTTAGTGATAAATACCATTTTTTACCAAATTTGGTAGATAAAAATGTAGAAAAATATATATCTTATAAAAATCTATCTTATAAGCAAGATTTGCTTTTTACAGGGCGAGCTACTAATGAAAGAGCCAAATTAATTCAATTTATAAAAAATGAGATTAACTGTAAACAAACATTTTTGGGTGATACAAAAGAGTCTGTAGTAATAGGTGATGATTATTTGCAAGAGATCTCAAATAGTAAAATATGTTTAAATCATAATCGAGATTTTACTCTTGATTATAAATGGTATAGTTCAGATAGACTTGTACACATACTTGCTAATGGGTCTTTTTGTTTAAGTACTCCTATTGTAAATGGTGAAGATTTTTTTGAAGATAAGTTAGAGTATTATGAAGATTTTGATCAATTAAAACAAAAAGTAGAGTATTTTTTATCAAATGAGAAAGAAAGAATCCAAAAAGCAAAATGGCTACATACTAGAGTACATGAACTGTTTAATGCTAAAAGAGTAGGGCAATATATATTGGACATAGTAGAACAAAATGATAAACAATTAAAACAGTATGAGTGGGTAGTATGATAAAATATCTGTATAGACATGATAAAGATTATTCAAGATACAATATAATCAAATCACTTTTGGAAAATACAAAATGCAAAAAAGATGTATATATATTATTTCCATTTTCAAAAAATCAATTTTTTAAAAACTTTTTAAAAAGAGATAAAATTGTAAATGATTTTTTTATATCAAACTATGATACTTATGTGTATGACAGACAAAAAATATCAAAATATAATCCAAGAGCTTGGTGGAAATATTTTCAAGATTTTATAAATTTTAGATTTTCAAAATATATATTGAGTGATACTCAAGCTCATTTTGATTATTGGGAGAAACTGTTTGGTAAATACAGTGGTAAACATTTCGTATTACCTGTATTGGCTGATAAAGATATATATTTTCCAACTAAAGAACAAGAAGAAAATAAAGTTGTAGAAGTCTTGTTTTATGGCTCATTTATACCTCTTCATGGTATTGATGTGATTTTAAAAGCTTTTAAAATACTTGAAGATCAAGATATAGTATTTAAAGCTAAAATAATTGGAAATGGTCAAATGTTTAAATCTATGCAAAGTTTGTATAACAGTTTAGAGCTAAAACAAGTAAGTATGGATGGAAAATTAATTGATGAAAAAAAATTAGCAAATGAGATACGAAAAACCAATATAGTTCTTGGTGTATTTGGAAACAGTACAAAAGCACATAGTGTAGTACCAAATAAGGTTTATCAAGCACTTGCATGTGCTAAACCTTTGATAACTATGCAAAGTGATGCAATTGATGAGTTTTTTTTAAGAGAGGATTTAATACAGTGTGAAAATACACCAGAAAAACTAGCTGAAATGTTGAAACTTCTTATTGAAAACAGATCTACTAGGGATAGGTTGACTTATCATGGATATAGACATTTTTTAAGATTGTATGATAAAACTCAAGAGAGATTTGAACGCTTTGTGTGTAGCGTAGGGAAATAATATATGAATATTTTAGTTATAAGATTTAGTGCGTTGGGGGATTTGGTGACATGTGATATTATATTTAAAACATTACGCCACTTTTATCCAAATGCTAATATTGTATTATTAACTTCTGGTATTGGTAAAGGTTTGTATCAAGATACAAATTATTTTGATGATTATATATTGTATGATAGTTTTGGTAGTACTTTAAAGGTATTAAAAAATAATAATTATGATTTAGTATTAAATTTACAATGCAATAGTATATCTCACAGATTAGTATTATTAATCAAAAGTAAAAAAGTTGTAAATGCATCTTCTAATATATGGCAAAAAATATTTGGAATTAAAAAACCTGTAAAACCTGTAGTCAATATGATAATAGAGACTGGAGTTTCTAAAAATGATGTTGATGAATATTCTAGATTGGATGATTCTTTTAAAATATCTCTACCCGTGAAAATTGATAAAAAAATTGATACACATAAAGATATAATAGTAATATCAACAGGAAGTAGTGAACCATGGCCTAGTAAAAAATGGGGTGTTAAAAACTACTTGGAATTAATAAAAAGACTAATTAGTGATAATTACTCAGTAGTATTTGTGGGGACTTCATTGGAAATTGAGGATGCAAAATATATACAAAATGAGTGTTCAAATATAATTAATCTAGTGGATAAAACAAATTTAACACAGCTAAAAAGTGTATTGTATCAAGCAAAACTTTATATAGGAAATGATAGTGGACCATCTCATATAGCTGCAGGTGTTGGTACAAATACTATTACGATTTTTGGACCTACAGATATAAAGCATTGTACAAAGTTTATGCCATATCATGGAAATCATATATGTATAAAGCCTACAGATGATATCACATGTCATCCATGTTATAAAGGTATTTGTCCAACAAAACTAGAGTGTATGGATAGTATAAAAATTGATTATGTTTATAATGAAGTTAAAAAAATATTAAATAAAGGAGAAGTAAAATGAAAGGAATAATATTAGCAGGAGGAAGTGGTACACGACTTTATCCAATCACAAAAGGGGTATCTAAACAATTAGTTCCAATCTATGATAAACCAATGATATATTATCCATTGTCTGTTCTTATGCTTTCTGGTATTACTGAAGTATTAATTATATCAACTCCAACTGATTTGCCAAGATTTGAAGAACTTCTAGGTGATGGGTCTGATATAGGTATGAAATTTTCTTATAAAGTACAACCAAGCCCAGATGGTCTTGCACAAGCTTTTATACTAGGTGAAGAGTTTATTGGATCTGATGATGTATGTTTGGTACTTGGTGATAATATATTTCATGGACATGGATTAACTAACCTTTTAGCTACTTCTGTTAAAAATGCAACTCAAGATAATAATGCAACAGTATTTGGATACTATGTAAAAGATCCTGAACGATATGGTGTAGCTGAATTTAATGATAATGGTGATGTTACTTCTATAGAAGAAAAACCAGAACAACCAAAATCTAACTATGCAGTTGTAGGATTATATTTTTACCCTAATGATGTAGTGCAAAAAGCAAAACTTGTAAAACCAAGTGATCGTGGTGAATTGGAAATTACAACTTTAAATCAAGATTACCTTAATGAAAATAGATTAAAAGTAGAACTTATGGGTAGAGGTTACGCATGGCTTGATACAGGTACTCATGAATCACTTCTTGAAGCAAGTCAATTTATACAAACTATTGAAAATAGACAAAGTTTAAAAGTAGCATGTCTTGAAGAGATAGCATTTGAGATGGGATATATAACTAAAGAAAAATTAATAGAATTAGCTCAACCACTTAAGAAAAATCAATATGGTCAATATCTTTTAAGAAGAGCTAATCAGGGTAAAATCTAATAGTTTTTGCTTGATGATTTCTTTGAACTCATCAAGCATAGCATATCTTTTTCTATATTGAGATCGTTTTTTGGATGCTATATCTTCTATAGCTTTTCTTGATTCATTAATTGGAATATCATAAAATATATTTTCTTTTGTTCCTAATTCTTCTTCCCAGTATTGATCATAATTTGCTTGAAATTTATCGGTTTTGCTTACATGTGAACAATTAGCAATATGATAATTTGTCTGTATTGCTTCAATTTTTTGTACATTGTAAGTAGTACAAATTTGCCTAATAATAAAAATCAAAAAGTTTCTAGGTCTTAGTCCAAACATTTTTTTTGTGACTTGTTTAATTTCTTCGTTATCAACTATACTTCTACTTTGAATTCCACCAATTATAAGTTTTAAATTATCCGTATCATTAAATGAAAATTGAATTGAGTATAGATCTTTTTTATTTAAACTTAAAAGTAATGTAATTTCACCCTCTTTACCTAAATCAGGTATATAGCATAAATTTACATCAAGTGTTCCAACATTTTCTAGTTCAAAATTTAGTAGATTTAACCCTGGCAATGAATAGAGTGTTATTATATCATTTGGCTTGATTTTTTCACTAATATATTTATAGTGAGATTGAATAAAGTTAAATTTATCCAAAGTAGGGTAGTTACATTGTAGATATTCTCTAAATGGTTTATTATAAATATCTGGTTGTACTTTTATTATTGGTGTTAGTTCTTTGTTTTGAAAAAGATTATATAAATTTATTAATTGATTTTGATATAAAAGTCCCCTTACGATGAATTTTATTTTTTTTGAAAAAGAGCCATTTAGCTCTTTGGATATAGATATAAGTGATACTTTGTTTGTTGACATATATATTTTGCCTCTATAGATTTTTTAATCTATTTTACAATATAATATATATTTATTGTATTAATAATTATATATTGGAGTATAAATTTAAATGAAATTTACAAGAACAGCTATAAAAGATGTAATAATATGTGAACCAACTGTTCATGGAGATGATAGAGGATATTTTGTAGAAACTTTTCGAGCAGATAAACTTGAGGAGTTTTTAGGATACAAAATAGATTTTTGTCAAGATAATGAATCAAAATCATCAAAAGGTGTATTAAGAGGTTTACACTATCAACTTCCCCCATATGCACAAACAAAACTTGTAAGAGTAATACAAGGAAAAGTTCTTGATGTGGCTGTAGATATTAGAAAAAATTCTCCAACTTTTGGACAATATGTAGCAGTAGAATTAACTGCACAAAATAAAAAACAACTACTAGTGCCAAGAGGGTTTGCTCATGGATTTGTAGTACTTGAAGATGATACAGTATTTGCTTATAAAGTAGATAACTATTATTCTCCAGAGTGTGATAGAGGGATTGCATTTGATGATGAAGATTTAGGGATAGATTGGATATTAGATAAAGATCAACTAAATTTATCTGCAAAAGATAAAATTCAACCAAAATTAAAAGATACTAATGACCTGTTTGAGTATGGTGTAGATCTGTATAAGTAGTTTGAGTGTCTATTTTATTTTATTTTATTTTATTAGCTTTTTTATTTATTAGTTTCTCTTTTTTAAATAAATTATTTGGATTTGCTAATAATATTGATAAATCAAAATTTCCTCAAATTGATGGATTAAGGGCAATATTAGCTTTATCTGTTATTT
>CAZAOJ010000070.1:0-7702 GCA_964486745.1 uncultured Arcobacteraceae bacterium | reverse complement strand
CATAAATCTAAATTCACCAATTCCAGCAGCTGCTAGAGTTTTAATAGGACCAGCACTAATAGCATTTACTCTAATTCCATCTTTACCTAAATCTTCTGCAAGATATTTTACAGTCATCTCTAGAGCTGCTTTTGCTACTCCCATAAGATTGTAGTTTGGAATATATTTAACACCACCATAGTATGAAAGTGTAAGCACAGAACAGCTGTCACTCATAATTGGTTTTAATTCTCTTACAAGCTCAATTAAACTATATACAGATATATCCATAGCGATATTGAAAGCATCTTTACTTATATCATAAAATCTTCCAGTTAGTCCCTCTTTGGGAGCAAATGCAATAGAGTGTACTATAAAATCAATTTGACCTAAATCTTTTTCTAAAGAATCTCTTAGTGCCTTAATTTCATCTGGATTACTTACATCACAAGGGTATAATCTACCATCACAGTTTAACTCATCTGCAATAGGAGCTAATTTCTTTTCAAATCTTTCATTAAGATATGTAATAGCCATAGTTGCACCTTGTTCTTCACACTGTTTTGCTATACCGTAAGCTATAGATTTATTATTTGCTATCCCTAAAACTATACCTTTTTTTCCATTCATTATCATTTTATATATCCTTTGCTATTTTTATCATATTTTTAAAATCTTCTACATCCCAAGATGCCGTACCAATTAATGTACCATCTACATTTGGTATATTTAATATTTCATCTAAATTTGATGGTTTTACACTTCCACCATATAAAAGTGGTTTATTAATTTTCTTTTTTATTTTTTTGTGTATTAAAGCTATATCTTCAACCTTTGCTACAACACCTGTACCTATCGCCCAAACTGGTTCATATGCAATTATAAGGTTGTCATAGTTAAGATCAATTCCATCAAATTGTTCCCAAATATAACCTAAAGTATGTGTTTGACCAGCTTCTTTAACTTCAAGAGGTTCACCTACACAATAGATAATTTTATAACCTAAAGATTTATAGTAATTGTATTTTAAAGCAATTTGTTGCTGAGTCTCGCCAAGAATATGGCGTCTCTCACTATGACCAATTAAAATCGTTTTGATATCAAATTCATCAAGTTGTTGTGTTCCAATTTCTCCAGTAAATGAACCACTTTTTACATTGTAGGCATTTTGTGTTCCAATATGAAAATTTGAAACTAAATCAAATTTATCCAAAGCTGTTGCAGTTGGGAAAACATAAATATCATTTTTAATATTTTCATTTTCTAAAAAGTTATTTACATTTTGTACAAAATCTTTTGTAGATTTTCTTGTATGATTTGTTTTAAAATTACTGGCAATTATCTTCATATAAAGTCCTGATTTATTAAATATGTTTTATTAAAATATGTATTTTAGCATAAAAACACTTATTGTATTATAGGTTCCAATATATCGTGACTTTAGAGTGACTTATTTTGTTATAGTTGTTTAATATGCATTTTAATAAACTACGATTAATAGTTAAATTACAAAGGTAAAAAATGGTAAAAAATATTTTAAAAAGGGATGGTGAATTTGAAGAGTTTTTATCATATAAAATAGAAGATGCAATTAAAAAAGCATTTAAAAGTGAGAATATTACTTATGATTCATCTGTATTTTTTAATGTATTAAAAAAAATAAAAACAAAAAGAATAATTGCAGTTGAAGATATTCAAGATTTAATAGAATTTGAATTATATAAAGCTAGATATTTCGATGTATTAAGATCATTTTTATTATATAGACATACACACAAATTACAAAGAAAGAAAGTACTTGATGATGATACGACATATATTAATTCAACTCAAACAATAGAAGAGTATATAAATGGAAGTGATTGGCGAATTAAAGCTAACTCAAATACAGGATACAGCAATGCAGGACTTGTAAATAATACTGCAGGGAAAGTTATAGCAAACTATTGGCTGGATAAAATCTATTCAAAAGAGGAAGGATATGCTCATAGAAATGGAGATTATCATATACATGATTTAGATTGTCTAACTGGATATTGTGCTGGGTGGAGTTTAAGAGTTTTACTTGATGAAGGATTTAATGGTGTAAGAGGTAGAGTAGAAAGTGATGCCCCTAAACATTTTAGAGAAGCACTTGGACAAATGGCAAATTTTCTGGGTATTTTACAAAGTGAATGGGCTGGAGCTCAAGCTTTTAGTAGTTTTGATACTTATCTTGCTCCTTATGTTTTTAAAGATAAATTAAATTACAAACAGATAAAAAAAGCTATAAGAAGTTTTATTTATAACCTTAATGTTCCAGCAAGATGGGGGCAATCACCATTTACAAATATTACAATTGATTGGACTGTTCCTAGTGATTTAAAAGATCAGATTCCTACAAGAAAGCAAATTCATTTATTAAAAGATTTAGACGATAAAGAACTTTTAAATGAACTTAGAAATAGGGGTTGTGACAGTTTTGAAGATATGACATATAAATATTTTCAAAAAGAGATGAATCTGATTAATAAAGCGTATTATGAAATTATGACGCAAGGAGATAAAACGGGGCAACCATTTACTTTTCCAATTCCAACAGTAAATATTACAGAAGATTTTGATTGGTATGGAGAAAATACTGATATTTTATTTGAAAATACTGCAAAAATAGGTTCATCTTATTTTCAAAATTTTATAGGCAGTCAGTATAAAAAAGATGAAAATGGTAATTTAGTTCCAAATGAAGAAGCTTATAAACCAGGACATGTAAGAAGTATGTGTTGTAGATTGCAATTGGATTTAAGAGAGTTACTAAAAAGAGGAGGAGGTCTATTTGGTAGTGCAGAAATGACAGGAAGTATTGGAGTTGTTACAATCAATATGGCTAGACTTGGATTTTTATATAAAGGGGATGAAAAAGGATTATATTTAAAACTTGAAGAGCTTATGGATATGGCTAAATCTACTTTAGAAAAGAAAAGAGTTTTTATACAAGATATGTTTGATAGAGGACTTTTTCCTTACACAAAAAGATATTTACCACATTTCAATAACCATTTTTCAACTATTGGAGTAAATGGGATAAATGAGATGATAAGAAATTTTACAAGTGATGAATATGATATCAGTGATAAAAAAGGTGAAGAATTTGCATTGGATATTATGAATTTTATGAGAGCTAAAATGGTTAAATTTCAAGAACAAACAGGAAATTTATATAATCTTGAAGCAACTCCAGCAGAAGGTACTACTTATAGGTTTGCAAAAGAGGATAAAAAAAGATATAAAGATTCTATAATACAAGCTGGTATGGGAGATAATATTTATTATACAAACTCTTCACAAATACCAGTTGATTTAACTTCTGATCCCTTTGAAGCATTAGATCTACAAGATGATTTACAATGTAAATATACAGGAGGAACAGTATTGCATCTTTATATGCAAGAACAAGTTAGTTCAATAGAAGCTTGTAGAAAATTAGTTAAAAATGTTATATCAAATTATCGTTTACCATATATTACAATTACACCTCTTTTTTCAGTTTGTCCAAAACATGGTTATATAAGTGGTGAGCATGAATATTGTCCATTGTGTGATGAAGAACTTTTAAAAGATAATGAGTTTTAGAAATTTAAATATATTAAATAAAAAAGGAGATAAAAATGAATAAGGAAATGAAATTAGAGTTACTTCAAGAAAAAAGACAAAAATGTATAGTATATACTAGAGTTATGGGGTATCATAGACCTGTAGAAAGTTTTAATATAGGAAAAAAAGGTGAACATAAACAACGAAAACAGTTTATTGAAACAACAAATAGTTTATGATCTTACACCATTTTCGCATATTGATTTTCCTGGATATTTAAGCTGTATAGTTTGGTTATCTGGATGCAATATGCGTTGTGATTATTGTTATAATAAAGATATAGTTTTTTCTAAATCTGGACAATTGACATTTCAAGATGTATTAGAGTTTTTAAAAAAGCGAGTTGGTTTACTAGATGGTGTAGTTTTAAGTGGTGGTGAAGCTACACAGCATTATTTAATTAATTTTTGTAAAGAGGTTAAAAAGCTTGGTTTTTTAATAAAACTTGATACAAATGGAACAAATTTTAATCAAATCAGGAGCTTAATAGATTTAAATTTAATAGATTATATTGCATTAGACTATAAAGCACCAAAATACAAATTTACAAAAATAACACATTCAAGTAAATTTAGCGAATTTTCTAAAACATTGGAATTTCTTATTCAAAAAAATTTTCTATTTGAAGTTAGAACAACAATTCATAATGATTTATTAGATGAAACTGATATAAATGAGATAATAAATGATTTATATAAAAAAGGATATAAATATAAATATTATTTACAGAATTATTTACATACAAATAATAGTATTGCAAATATGCAAGTTAGTAAAAAATCATTTGATAAAGAATTATTAAATGATAAATTAAATACTGTTGTATGGAGGTAGTTTTATGCTAATAAATACCCTTGCCCTTTTATATTTATAATTAATTCTTTTGAAGTTTTTAGGCGTAAGCGCTTGATAAAAGTTCTTAATCGTTCATCGCTAATATTTTGATTTGGCCAAAGTTCAGTTTTTATTTTAATATTTTCTAATATATAGTGGTTATTTATAAGAAGTTGTAAAAATTTTCTTTCTCTTTTTGTAAGAAGAACAAATTTATTATTTTTATATAAAGTATTTGTTGTTTTACTAAATGTAAAACCAAATTTTAAAGTAACAGTTTTATTTTCTAATTTAAGTGCCATATTTATAATATAATTTAAAAGTTCATCTGGATCAAACGGTTTAATAAAATATTTTATAATACCTATATCTATAGCATCTAATAGTTTATCTTTATCACTATATGCACTTAATATTATAATTGGTAGATTAGGATTATATTTTTTTAATTCTTTTGCCATTTGTAATCCATCTAGATTTGGCATCATTATATCAGTTATTACTAAATCAGGAGAGAATTCTAAAAATTTTGATATGCCATCTTTACCATTTGTTGCAATATTAAAACTATAAAAATTATTACCTATTGCTGTTTTTAATAAAGTAGCAATATTATTTTCATCTTCAACAAATAAAACTTTTAAACTTTTTAAAATATCAGTTTTCATATTGTTTCTTAGTAAGTTTAACTATATCTATTACTTTTGAAGCATATCCCCATTCATTATCATACCAAATAATTAGCTTAAGTAATTTATTTTTTTTTATATCTGTAAATCTATGGTCAATTATACTTGTATATGTTTGTGCTTGAAAATCTGTTGATACTAAAGGTTGAGTATTATTTAATAATATATTGAAATTTTGATTGTGTTCGTATTTAAAAAATAGTTCTAAAAGTTCTTCTTTTGAACAGCTATTTTTTAAAAATAATGTTACATTTATAGTTCCAACTGTAGAGGTTGGTACTCTTAAAGAACTAGAACTAAAAATGTCATTATTTATATAAGGAAGTATATAAGAACATGCTTCAATAGTTGTAGTTTTACTTGGAATAATATTTTGAGTAGCACTTCTTCCAAATTCAAAATTGCAAGTTACTTCTCTATTCTTACTATCAATACAGCTTGAATCTAATACTTTTTGATGATTAAGCATAGGATGTATAGTGGTTATATCTCCAAATTTAATTTTAAAATTATCATTTAAAATCTTTAGTATAGGAAGTAATGCTGTAGCATTACATGAACTAGTTGATATTATTTTATGTTTTTTTATATTAAGTTTCTTTTCATTTACACCTAAAATAATATTAATGTCTGCAATTTTACTTGGATGGGTTAAAAATATTGCTTTAATATTTAAATTGTAAAGGTTTTTATATTTATGATTTATCCCACTTGAATCGATTATAAAATCTATATTTAAAAGTTTTAAATCTATATCTTTTAAATTTGATTTATTTAATATTTTTATTTTAGTAGTTTTATTTTGTATATAATTATCATTCACTGTAAAAATATCATGGTATCTACCATAAGTAGAGTCATAATTTATACTATATGCTATGTTATTTATATTTGAATTTATTTCATTTATTGCGACAATATTGAAAGCTTTTGTGTCAAGTGCAATTCTAATAATTGCCTTACCAATTCTTCCAACACCATTTAATAGTATGTTCACTAATTTTCCTTAGTGTAAAAGTTGCTATTAAAAAATAGCAACTTATTAGTATATTTTATTAATTTTCTATAATAAGAGCTTTTACTCCTGGAAGTATTTTACCCTCAATCAATTCTAAAGAGGCCCCTCCACCAGTTGAGATAAATGTCATCTCATCTTCATCTCCCGTTCTTCTAACTAAATCAGCAGTATCTCCACCACCAACAACAGTTGTAGCATAACTTGATGCAACTGCATGAGATAGTTTTGTACTACCTTTTGCAAATTTATCCATCTCATATACACCCATAGGACCATTCCATAAAATTGTATGTGCATCATCTAGAGCTTGAGCAAATAATATTGCACTTGCTGGTCCAATATCAAGCCCCATCCAACCTTTTGGTATCTCTTGAACAGTTACTGCTTTTGCAAATGCTTCACTATCAAATGCTTCAGCTGCAACTACATCAACAGGAAGATAGAATTTAACTCCAAGTTCTTTTGCTTCATTCATAATTTTAAGTGCTTCAGGAACTAAATCTTCTTCAACAAGTGAATTTCCAACTTCATGACCCAATGCTTTTAAAAATGTAAATGCCATACCTCCACCAATAATAATCTTATCAACTTTTGGCACTAAGTTATATAGTGCTTCAAGTTTACCACTTACTTTGCTTCCCCCAACTATAGATACAAAAGGACGTTTAGGCTCTTCTATAATATGGTAGAAAAATTTAATCTCTTTAGCTAGTAAAAATCCAGCAGCTTTATGTTCTATATCAAAGTGATTTGCAATCCCTTCAACTGAAGCATGAGCTCTATGTGATACTCCAAATGCATCATTGATATAGATATCAGCCATACTTGCTAGTGTTTTAGAAAGTTCTGGATCATTTGAAGTTTCACCTTTTTCAAATCTCATATTTTCTAAAAACATAATTTCACCACTTTGAAGCTCATTTGCCATAGCAATAGTTTCATCACATACTATACTTGGAGCTAATTTAATATCCATCTTTAGTAATGTTTTTAATCTTTGTTTTACAGGTCTTAGACTAAATTTTTCCTCAAATCCATTTTTAGGTCTTCCAAAGTGTGAAGCTATGATAATGGCACAATCATTGTCAATACAGTATCTAATAGTATTTAAGGCACTTCTTATTCTTCTATCATCAGTGATATTTTGATACTCGTCAACAGGAACATTAAAATCACATCTAATAAATACTTTTTTCCCTGTTATATCAATATTTTTAATTTCTTGTAATTTCATAATTATCCTTAATTATTTGCCACATGAACAGCCATATCAACAAGTCTGCAAGAATATCCCCACTCGTTGTCATACCAAGATAATACTTTTACCATATTATCTCCAACTACTTGTGTTGTATCAAGTGGCACAACTGTACTAGTTGATTCACCATTAAAATCAGAGCTTACTCTATACTCTTCATCAACCCCTAAAATGCCTTTTAAAGGCCCATTCGCTGCATCTTTTAAAGCTTGATTTACTTCTTCAACAGTTACATTTTTATTTAAAGTTACTGTTAAATCTACCATTGAAACATTTGGTGTTGGTATTCTT
>CAZAOJ010000069.1:0-8130 GCA_964486745.1 uncultured Arcobacteraceae bacterium | reverse complement strand
TTTTTATGGTTAGTTGATTTATATTAGTTTAAGGTTTAGGGTTGATGAATGTAGGCTAATAAGAATTTTTATTATTATAATTGTATAATAATAAACAAAAAAACTTTTGATAAAATAGTTACTTTTTTGATAAAAATCAAAATTATGCTTTAAGGAAAATATATCTTGAAAGAACAAATTGTAAAAGCTTTACAAAATACTTTAAAAAATGATCCTACGAATTACTCAGAAATTTTACATTTATCTAATCAATTATCAAAATTTGATGAAAATAGTGTACGATTCTCTGTAGATGCAGGGATTATTGACCGTTTAGGTAAAGAGCTTGTTGCAAGACACGAAACAGCTGTATCAGAGCTTGTCAAAAATGCTTATGATGCAGATGCTACAAAAGTTGTTATTACTTTTAAAGAATCCTATAAAGTTGGTGGGACTTTAGAGATAAAAGATAATGGTCTTGGTATGACTAAAGAACAGCTTATCAATGGCTTTATGCGTCTTTCTTCTAGTGACAAGTTACATTTTCCTCATTCTCCTCGTTATGATAGAAAAAGAGCAGGTAAAAAAGGTATAGGACGATTTTCTGCACAACGACTTGGTAAAAAATTAACGATTATTACTCAAACTTTAGAGGCGACAAAAGCTTTAAAGATAGTAATTTATTGGGATGATTTTATGGGAGATAAAGAGCTTTCTTTTATTACTAATGAAATTGAGTATATTGAAAAGCAGAAAGAAGAAGGAACGACTTTATTTATTGAGCAATTACGAGATAGTTGGAGTGAAGCACAGATAAAAAGGGTTTATCGTTATGCATCTGAAACTATACAACCTTTTCCAATTTCAAAAACCAAAAAAGATTCTAAAGCTCCAAATGATTTAGGTTTTAAATTAAAGTGTCTTGAAATTAATAATGGTAAAAAACTTACGATTGCTAATGAAGAGACAATGTTTTTTGAACATGCTGTGGCTGAAATAAATGGATATGTGGATAATGAAGGGTATATGTATTTATCCCTAAAAAGCAATAAGTTAGATTATAAGGAACATAAAGTTTTATTAAATCCTGACACAGCTTATGAAACTTTAAGAAATGTACATATTAAAGTACATTATTTTCTTTATAATTCGAATAATACAAATTTTATTCCTAAACATTTTGAAACTATTATTAGAGAAACGGCCAAGAAACAAGGTGGGATAAGACTTTATCGAAATGGGTTTCGAGTTTTACCATACGGAGAACCTGATGATGATTGGCTCGGATTAGATGCATCTGTTAGAAAAAGAAGTCTTCTCCCCGGTCATGGTAATATAAATTTTATTGGTTTTATTGAAGTTAATAATGAAGTTGAAGAACAATTTGAGGAATTATCTAGTAGAGAAGGTCTTATTGAGAATAAAGCATTAGAAGAATTAGAAGATTTTGGGTATAAAATATTGACTGATTCAGCAAGACGGATTGCTGAAGTTAGAGGTAGAAAAGTTAGTGCAGGACAAAAAAATTGGCAAAAAGAACCAGAAGAGATTATAACAGAAGTAGTTAAAGAATTAAAAGAGATAAAAACAGAAGATGATTTAGAGAGTGCAAAAGAGAAAATTATAGAGATTACACAAAATATAGAAATAGCAAAAGAGCGACAAAGAGTAAAAAAAATAGAGCTTATTAAGGAGATGAATTTATTAAGAGTTTTAGCAGGGATGGGCTTAACTATTGGAGAATTTATTCATGAAATAAAGCAGTATCAAGGTGCATTGCAACATGATATAAGAAATATTGCAAATAGTAACTCTTTAGATGATGTTTTAACAGTTAATAAACGAGTTAAAAGTAATTTAAATGGACTTTCTACTTATATTTCTTATTTTGATGAATCTTTTTCTGAAAATGTACAACGAGAATTAAAACCTATTGAACTTAGAACCGTAGTTTATGCTTTACAAAAGACAGTTGAATCAGATATATCAAAAAGAAAAATAGAATTTATTGAACCTGTTTTTCATGGATATAATTTATATACAATTCCAATGCATAAATCGGAGTGGGCATCTATTTTATTTAATTTTTATACTAACGCTAGAAAAGCTATTAATCGAAAAAATTCTCAAGGGAAAATCTTTATTGAATGTAGAACTAAACGTAATAAAGTCTATTTAGAATTTTCAGATAATGGAGATGGTATACCTATAGATAAAAGAGATAAAATTTTTAATGCTTTTTATACAACAAGTTTACCTGTTGGAAAAATTGCTAAACATCATGAAGAGATGACAGGAACAGGGCTTGGGCTTAAAATAGTAAGAGACATAATAACAAGTTACGGTGGTGTAATCTTTGTAAAAGAACCTACAAAAGGTTATAATACGACTATTAGAATTGAATTACCTTGGGATAAAGAAGGATATAAAAGTGCCATATAAATATTTATATATAGATGATGAAGCTGAAGATAAAGTAATACCTTATGCAGAAGGTTTATCCACAACTGAGTTTCAAGTTATACCAATACAAGTTGAAAAGCTTAATAAAGCTTTTATTTTAAGTAATTTAAGTGAATATGATGGAATTTTAATGGATTTACGAACAGATATGGTACCATCTAAAAATGGGACAACTTCTGATTTCACAGGAGCAGTTTGGGGACAACATATTCGAGATTTGGTAACTATTGGTAACTTAAAAAAAGATATTCCAATTATATTATTTTCCCATGAAGCTAAATTAAGAGATGTCTATTTTAGAGATATGACAAGTAACAATATTTTTGATAGGTTTTTAACAAAAAATATAATTGATAATGGGGACAATGAACAAGTAATTGGTAAGGTTATTCAAAAACTTATCTCTTTATCAAAAGGCTATCAAGAAATATCTACTGAAAAAGATTTCAATAAATTATTACAAATAGATACTGTGAATTTAGATAGTAGAATATTTTCTAGATTTATACAAACTGATGGATCTTCAAATTTAAATATACCAACCCATGAGTACGCTCAAATGATTTTAAAAGATTTAATTTATGCTAAAGGTGTATTGATAAATGAGAAATATTTAGCATCAAGATTGGGGATAGATAAAGAGAATTCAAAAGATTGGAAAAAGATTAAAGAGAAATTTAAAGAGGCTAAATATAATGGTGTATTTTCAGATGGTTGGGATAGATGGTGGATGTTTAAGGTAGATGATATTTTTGAAGAAATATCTGATACCTATTTATCTTATCTTGATGCAAAAGAGAAAGTTACTATATTAAAAGAAAAATTAGAATTGGAAAGTCTTGTTTTTCCATTACCTATAGAAAGTAAAGATGGTAGTGTCAAAAATCATAGTTATAGATATTGGACTGTATGTAAAGCATTAAAAAGACCAATGGATGCTAGTGAAGGATTTAGAGTTTATACAAGACAAGAACCTAAGCCATGGCAGGAGTATGAATATGTTTCCTTACAAGCCCTTTTAGATGAAGAGTCACTATTAGAGAAAGATATTAAAATCCATTTATTCGATAAAGAAAAATATTTCTTAGCTCGTTCTAAAGTATAAGAGTAATTTTAATGCAAAAAAAAGAATATATAATAGAGTTATTATCAGATATGCAAAAGATTGCTTTATTACTTGAATCTAAAGATATTGATACAAGTAGTATATATAAAATGCAATCTAACTTACGTTCAAATCATCCTAATGTTAACTATAAATTAAAACCTATGAAGTTTTATTTTGAAAGTAATTTACGGTATCCTAAAGTGAAGTCTCACAAAAAAGTACAAAATTTAGAGCTTATATTTGATATAAATTTATGTATGGATTTTCAATCTTTTAATGACTCGAAAGACCCTTTTTCTAATTTTGCTTTTAATATAAAAATATTTGGAAATGAAGAGCATGATTTAGAAACTAAGTTAGTATATACCTTACATTTTGATAAACATGATGGAAGTAGTTCCCCGATGCCTCATCCAAGTTACCATTTTCAATTAGGTGGAAGAGAATTAAAGGATAATATTACAGATTATGGACAAGCTCTATTTTTAGATTCTCCTAGAATTATGTATCATCCTATGGAATTTATTTTGGGTATAGATTT
The DNA here is from genome assembly GCA_964486745.1 of uncultured Arcobacteraceae bacterium. Taxonomy (GTDB): domain Bacteria; phylum Campylobacterota; class Campylobacteria; order Campylobacterales; family Arcobacteraceae; genus JAYEFX01. The sequence continues at coordinate 4,039 of CAZAOJ010000069.1, read as the reverse complement.
TGTGTTGTCTAATTTTTTTCCTAAAATTTGGAATGATATTAAAAAACAGCCTGATTATTTTGATACCATCAAAAAATACCAAAAATATTTTGTTAAACCATATTTTCAAGCAATAGCTAACTGTTTTGATAGAAGTTTAACTCAAAATTGGAATGCTCAAGATATATATCCACAATTGATTAGGTAAGTAGTTTTTGAATAAAAAAATATTAGACTTTTTAAGAAGATATGGAAGTAATGAATTTGAAATTAATAAATTAATTGTTTCTGCTTTTTTGGCTGAAAAAAACATTTTTAAGATAAAAAATAAAAAAATAAAAAGTTTAATTATTCAAAAAAATGAACTCAAATATCCAAGTCTTTTAGAATTTATAAAAATAATAAGAGAAGATAAAAAATTATTTTGTTTTGAAGAACTTCTTGAACTCTTTGAGTTTGTTATCTCTCCGTCTGATAAATTAGTTAATGGAGCAATTTATACGCCTAAAAATATAAGAAAGTATATAACACAACAATCTTTTGATACATTAAAAACAAGATCATTAAATAATATAAAAATAGCAGATATTGCTTGTGGTTGTGGTGGCTTTTTGATAGATGCGAGTAAAGAATTAAAGATTAAAACTAATAAATCTTATAAAAAGATATTTCAAGATAATATCTATGGTATAGATATACAAAAGTATAGTGTAGAAAGAACAGAAATACTATTAAGCCTTTTAGCAATTGCTGAAGGTGAAGATGAAAATGAATTTTCATTTAATATTTATCAAGGAAATAGTTTAGTTTATGATTGGAAAGAAATAAAATTTGATTTAATACTTGGAAATCCTCCTTATGTATGTTCTCGTAATATGGATAATATTACAAAACAGTTAATGAAAAACTGGGAAGTATGTAAAAGTGGTCATCCAGATTTGTATATTCCATTTTTTCAAATTGGGTATGAAATATTAAAAAATGATGGGATATTAGCTTATATAACTGTAAATACCTTTATAAATAGTGTTAATGGACGAGCAATAAGAGAGTATTTTAAAAAGTCAAAAGTTATGTTGAGAATTATAGATTTTGGTGATGAGCAAATTTTTAATTCAAGAATGACGTATACATGTTTGTGTTTTATTCAAAAAAAGAATACCAATAATAAAGTTTTTTACAAAAAAAAAAGATCTAATAAACTACAACCTTTAAATAAAATGAATTTCATAGAGGTAAACTATGATAATTTAGACACTATTCAAGGTTGGAATTTAAAAAATAATAGTTTTATTAAGAATGTAGAATCTAAAGGCGTAGCATTTGAAAAAATTTATGACACTAAAAGTGGTATTGCTACATTAAAAAACAATGTTTATATATTTAAATCATACAAAGAAGATGAAAAATACTTTTACATAGATGAAAATACACCTATAGAAAAAAAAATATGTAAGAATATTATAAATAGTAATAAACTAGCAAAGTATGATGATATTAATGAATTAATGGAAAAAATTATTTTTCCATATACTCATAATCAAGATAAGCAAGCAGTATTAATAAATGAAAATAAATTTCAAATACTTTATCCTAAAGCATATAATTACATGTTTAAAAATAAAAAATTACTAGCTACAAGAGATAAAGGAAATGGAAAGTACCTAGCCTGGTATGCTTTTGGACGAAATCAATCACTAGAAAAAAGAAAAGAAAAATTATTTTTTCCTCAGTTAGTCAAAAAAGGATTTAAAACAATTTATAGCGAAGATGAAAATCTATACTTTTATAATGGTATGTGTGCATATGCTTCCAAAAATGATTTATTAAAATTACAAATAATAATGAAAACAGATAACTTTTGGAAATATATCATCAACAAAGCTAAACCTTATGCTTCTGGTTATTTTGGTTTAGGAAAAAATTATTTAAAATTTTTTGGAATAAATTGAAATATATCTTTAATAAATACATTTACAAAAGTCAAATATATTTAATTTGACTTTTGCTATTTTATTTTTTTTTAAAACCAGCTTTTTCAAGCTTGCTATAAAGCACAATATACTTGGTATGGTTTAATTCGTTACTTTTACAAGCATTCTTAATCCACTGAGTAATTGCCGATCTATCTTGTAGCTTATATAAACCTAATACATAATTTAATTCGTGTTCTTGATTACAATTAAATTCATTCCAGTCTTTACTATCACCTAAACTCATTTTCTATCCTTTCTATAAAATTTTCAATTATATTGGATTGTAAATATTATAACAAAAAGAACATAATGATTTATTCTTGGCGATATATCAAATCTTAAATACTCCAGTTAAAAAATTTATCTATTATATAAAATAAAACTTAAAAAGAAAAGTTTTTTATTTGAAAAACATTTCATAAAATGCTATAACAAGCATACAAAAGGGTATTATGATGTCTATAATGTCCCTTTTTATATAATCAGCATTAACAAAAACAAAAGATAAATTATATTATACTTTCACCTAAAGGGTGAATAAAGTAGGTTGACTTGGAAATACGATTTAAAACAAAAAGATTAGAAAAACAATATATGTCTATAAATGAAGCAATTAAGGTTTATGGACAACAAGTAGCTAAAAAATATATCATGAGAATAAATATACTACAGAGTGCTAACTCTTTTGAAGATTTATATTCTATACCTATGCTTAAATTTCACCCATTAACAGGTAATAGAAAAGGGGAGTATGCAATCTCTATTACAGGGTACTATAGACTTATCATTACTAAAAATGGTGATACGTTTGATATAGCAAAGATAGAGGAAGTGAGTAAGCATTATGATGACTAATATATATAATTCAGATTTAGCAATACATGTAGGGGAGTTTTTAGAAGAAACTTTAGAAGAGATAGGTATGACACAGTCTGAACTTGCTAATCGGTTAGGACGACCAACACAGACGGTAAATGAGATCATAAAAGGTAAAAAAAGTATAACATCAACAACAGCATTAGAACTAGAAGATGTTTTAGGTATTCCATCTCATATATGGTTAGGTTTAGAAAATCAATACCAAATAGTTTTAGCTAAACAAAAAGAGTTGGAACTTATGCAGAAAGAAACAAAACTCATATCCAACTTTCCATATGCTGATTTAGTAAAAAGTGGATTTGTAAAAGCCACAAAAAAAGCTATAGAAAGAGTAGATGAGTTAAAAAGATTTTTTGAAGTAGCAAAATTGGTTCAAATACCACAAGTGAAAGCTTATCAACCAGCATTTAGAGTATCTTCTGTAGGTAATATATCACATGAATCTATAGCTTCTTGGTTACAAGCAGGAAGAATAAAAGCAAAAGAGATACAAACAGATAAATTTGATAAAAAGAAGTTAAAAGAGGAAGTTGAAACTCTGAAAGATTTAATGAATTTAATAGACATTAATGAAGCACTTAATGAGTTACAAACTATTTTAAATAGTTGTGGTATAGCTCTTGTTTTACTCCCTCATTTTAAAAATACTAAAGTAAATGGTGCGACTTTTTGGTTAGATAAAAATAAAGCTGTAATTCTTATGAGTTTAAGAAGTGGATTTAGTGATGTTTTTTGGTTTAGTTTCTTTCATGAAGTTGGACACATACTGCTTCATCCTAAGAGAGAAGTTTTTTTAGAAGATGGCTATAGTGATGATAAATTAAAAGAACAAGAAAGTGAAGCAGATAATTTTTCAAGAGAATTATTGATAAAAGATGAAAATTTTAACACTTTTACATCAAAGAGAGATTTTAGCAAAAAAAGTGTTTTAACATTTGCCAAAGAGCAAAAGATAAAATCTTCTATTGTTGTAGGTCGTTTGATGTATGAAAAGATTATTGAGTTTAATAATTATGAGCTAAATAGTTTACGAGATAGATATAAATGGGAAATTAGTTGATTTTTTGATAATAAATAATTGGTAAACTTTTCGCTCTAGTGAAACAAAACATAAAAACTGATACAAAGAGGCTAAACAAATGAAAATAGACAATTTACAAAATATAAACTATAAAATACTAAAAGATTTTAGTTTAGATTTAAAA
>CAZAOJ010000068.1:0-8181 GCA_964486745.1 uncultured Arcobacteraceae bacterium | reverse complement strand
TGTAATTGTATCTACTGGTGTTACAGTTAATTCAATTGCATCATTTACATCTGTTGTATCTGCTGGGTTTAGGTTTGCAGTTGTACTTGAAGTACTTCCTGTTGTAGATTCTGCATTTACAGTTACATCTGGTAAGTCATTTCCTGCATTTACATGATCTACACCAGCTGCTGTTAATGTTACAACTCCTGTTTCTGAATCTATCTCTAAGAATCCATCATCATTATTAGTTAATGAGTATGTGATATCTCCACCATCTTCATCACTTGCACTTACATTTGCTACAACTGTATCAGTAGTTACATCATCTTCTGTAATTGTATCTACTGGTGTTACAGTTAATTCAATTGCATCATTTACATCTGTTACAGTAATAGAACTAGTTTGAACTGTTGTTGCCCCATTATTATCTGTGGCAGTAACAGTTATAGTATCAGATCCATGATAATTAGAATCAGGTGTATATGATATTGTTCCATCATCATTTACACTTACTGTTCCATGTTTTGCAGTTGCAGTTGTTGTAACAGTTCCATCCAAATCTGAAGCACTAAATGAAATTAAAGTTGTTCCATCTTCATCTACTGTTTTACTTGATTCTACTGTTAATATTGGTGCATCATTTATATGAATATTATCTATTGACTTTTCAATTTCATCTATAATATTATCTTCAAATTCAAATTTATTATTTTGTCTAATTTCACTATTTTGTGAAGCATAAGATTCAATTTCATAATTTTCTTCTGTAGTTCTTTGTGTATCTAATTGTTCAGTATCTATATCTATAGATGAGTTATTTTGATTTATAATAAAATCATTATTTTGAGTATCTATTGCTGTATCTACAAAATTGTCATTTACATATTCTAGATTATCTATATCACTTATTTGTGTTGATTCTAATTCAAATCTTTCAGGTTCAAAAAAGGAACTATCTAGTGAAAACGTAGCAGGACCTATAATCTCTACTTCTCTTCCATCATCAAATATTATTTTTGCAAACTCACTAATAGTTAAAATTCCACCATTCTCAGAAATCATATCTCGATTTCTTAGAATTTCCTCTGAATTCTCACCTAAAGTAACCATACCTTTAATATCTGATATATGTGCAATAGCCATAATAAATCCTTTTTATACCTTTATTTAGACTAATTATAATTAAATTATTTTATTTTGTACAGTATACTTTAGTATATATTTATGGGGAGTTTAAAAATTATCTTCTTGTTTGTAATTTCTTTAAAATATCATCTTTCTTACCATCTAAAGCAATTTTCCCATCTTCTACTACTATAATTCTATCAACTAACTTCAACAATGAATTTTTATGAGTAACAATAATTACAGTTTTTTCAGCATCATATTTTCTAATATTCTGAATAAATTTGTTTTCTGTTGAAGTATCCATAGAACTAGTAGGTTCATCAAGTAATACTATTGGATATGGCAGTAATATAGATCTAGCAATTGCAATACTTTGTTTTTGCCCACCAGAAAGGAAAGATCCTCTTTCCCCAACTGGCATATCAAAACCTTTTGGATGTTTATTTATAAAATTCATAACTCCACTAATTTCGGCAGCTTTTATAATTTTATCATCATCTATATGGGGGGTTCTATATACAATATTTTCTTTAACTGTACCATCAAATAAAAGTGCATCTTGAGATACATAGGCTATATTCTTTCTTAATTCTGTAGCATCAAGTTGTTTAATATCAATATCATCAATTAATATTGCACCTTCTTGTGCTTGATATAATGAAACAATAAGTTTTTGAATTGTAGTTTTTCCAGATCCTATTTTTCCAATTATAGCAACTCTTTCACCAGAATTAATTTTAAAAGAAACATTACTTAATGTTTCTTTATCTGCATTTGGATAAGAAAAAGTAACATTCTTAAACTCAATATTTCCCTTATATTCTGGACGTGCTACAAATTTCTTTCCTTGAGGATGCTCTACTGGTAAATTCATAATATCATTTAAGGCTTCATATGTAGTTTTTGTATGTTGAAATGTTGCTAATAAACTAGCTACTTGTCCCATAGGAGAAATAGCTCTTGAAGAGATAATAATAGTAGCAATTAACCCACCCATCGTAAGATTATTATCAGCAATCATATAACTACCTAGGACAACTAAAGCAACGGTATTTAATTGCACTAAAAATGATGTTACCGTAGTTATTGATGCTGAAATCATTTTACTTTTTACACTTTTATCTGCAATTTTAGAAGTTGCTTCCTCCCATCTCCATTGAGAATATCCAGTTGCCCCAAGTGATTTGATTGTTTCTATAGAAGATAAACTTTCTATTAAAACTGCATTTTTGGAAGATCCAGCGTCATATGACTCTTTAATACTATTAGCTAATTTGATTTTTGCATAATATGTATACATTAATATAATAATTATAATTGATACAGGAACCAATACCAACTGACCTCCAATTAAATACATAGCAAATAAAAATATAAAAATAAACGGTACATCAATAAGCAAAGAAATAGTAGATGAAGTTAAAAAGCCTCTAATACTTTCAAATTCTTTTAATATATTTGCTAAAGAACCAACAGAATTTGGTATAGATGACATTTTAAGGTCCAAAACTTTTTCAAATATAATTGAAGATGCAATAACATCAGTTTTTTTTGCAGCGGTTTCTAGAAAATAAGATCTTAAAAATTTAAGTACAATATCAATAATATAAATTACTACAACACCAATTGCTAGTATCCATAAAGTATCTTTTGCATTATTTGGGATAACTCTATCATACACATTCATTGTAAATAAAGGTGTGCTTAATACAAATAGATTAATTAATAATGATGCAATAATTACATCTCGATAAACATTACGAACAATTTTAACACTACCCCAAAGCCAATGACTATCTTTTACACTTGAAAGAGCACTATCATTTTGTTTAAAATCAAGTTCTTTTTTTAATAAAATTGTAAATCCAAAATAAATCTTTTCCAACTCTTCAATTGGTACAATATTTTCAACTTCACTAGCTTCAGGTAATGTAATTCTTGCATTTTTAAATTCTTCATCAAAACCTAAAAGTATACAGCCTTCAAGCTCATCTGCTTTATTATTTCTATCTAATAATAAAATTACTGGCAATAAAAGAGGATTAAGATCTTTTAATTTACTTTTCATTACTTTTGTTTTAAATCCTGCTTTAGAAGCAGCTCTTGAAAATAATGATTTTGAATTATGTTTAGAAAACAGTATTGGAGTATTTCTATTTGATTCTACAGGTAATCCTGTAATTAGAGATTCTTTAGAAAAAGGTCTTCCATTCATTTTTGAAAAAATAGCAAGACAATCTAAGATTGAATCCTCAGAATCATATTCATTTATATTATTAAAATCAAACTTATCTTGTGAATTTATCATTATTTATTAAAAACTCCCTAAATATGCAATTAAATTATCTTTTGAATGATATTTATGGTATAATTTTTGTTTAATTGATATTAATTCAATACGTGGTTGTGCCTTTTTTAAAGATTTTGGAAGACTATTTAAAGCAATCTTTGCTTCATGCCTGCTATCATAAATACCCATCATTATTTTTTGTAGTTTTTTTATTTTACCAAAACTAAAATAGAAACTATTATTATTTATTTTATATTTATCCAAAAGTTTTTGTGCATATTTTTTTGTATTTGTATATGCCAAATTTATTGTATATTTATTTGATGGCGAACTTAAAAATAGTTTTTTAAAAGTTTCATCAGTAGATACTGATATTTTATTATGATTAGTTTGTTGTTTAATAATTTTTACATCTTTCTTACATAAACTAGTATTGCCATGATATTTGTGATACAATTTTTGTTTAATTGATATTAATTCAATACGTGGTTGTGCCTTTTTTAAAGATTTTGGAAGACTATTTAAAGCAATCTTTGCTTCATGCCTGCTATCATAAATACCCATCATTATTTTTTGTAGTTTTTTTATTTTACCAAAACTAAAATAGAAACTATTATTATTTATTTTATATTTATCCAAAAGTTTTTGTGCATATTTTTTTGTATTTGTATATGCCAAATTTATTGTATATTTATTTGATGGAGAGTTTAAAAATTTATCTTTAAAATTTGTATTTAAATTTGTTTGTTTTTCAATAGATTTACTCTGCTTACTCTTTGGTATATTTATTAGTTTAGATAAAGGATTATTGTAAATTTGTTTTTTAATAGGTTTATTTTTTTTAGATTTATTTTTTTTAAATAATTCATTACTAAACTTTTTTTCTAAAGTTAAATTTGGATCACTTATTAAAGATGATAAAGTACCAATTGATGCCAATACTTTATATTTAGCTAACATAAAATCATAAGATGTATTTATATAATCAGATTTTGCCAAAATGTAGGAATTATGCTCATCCATTAAACTATTTAAATCTTTTAAACCTAAATCAAATTCTTTTATTGTCGCATCCAATACATCTTTTTTTGCTTTTTTATAAATTATTTGTTTTTCTTCTTTTTCTTTATTTAAAGAATAATTATTCCAAGACAGGCGTAAATCACTTTCTAACTGATATTGAGTTTTTTGTAGTAAGTATGTCTTTTCATTAATTTTTTGTATCGCTTTTTTGGATAATGCTCTTTTTTTACCACCATTATATAAATTATAATTGAATTCTAAACCTAACTTATAGTCATCATAAGGATCATTTGTAGCATTATTCAAAGAATTATATTTACTATAAGATCCAACAAGTGCCAATGATGGATAGTTTGATTTCAGATCTCTTTTTTGTTCCATTATTGCAACTTGAACATTTGTTTTAGCAAGCAAATAAGATGGATTTTGATTCATAGCTATATTTAAGGAATCTTGTAAATTTTTAGGTAAATTAAAATAAAAAGTAGGTTTAATTAATTCATTTGTATCAAAATCCATATGAACATAAAATCTCAAACTTTCTATTGCATTACGATAATTAATTTTTTTAGTACTTAGATCAACTTTTGCTTTTATATAGTTCTCTTTAGCTATTTCAAATTCAAGCTTTGTACCATAACCTACAGAAACTTTTTTATAAACTTTATTAAATATATCTTCACTAATAGCTAAATTTTTAACTCCTAAATCTAATAAATCTTTTTGTCGTAAAGTATTTATATAACTTTGAATATAATCCATAGCCAAATTATTTTTACTCTGTTCCAAATAGTATTTTGCTGATTCATATCTTGAATCTTGTAATTTTTTTTCAAATTTTGCTTCAAATCCATCAAATAGTGGCTGAGAAATTTTCGCTCCGTACTGATCTGATTTGTTTAATTTATTTTGTGATGATTGATCTACTTCTACACTAGCAGATAGATCAACTTTGGGTAAATACATAGAATCAGCAATATCTTTATCATACTCTATAGTCTTTAGGTTATTTTTATTTATTTGTGTATCAATATCATTTTCTAAAGCCTTTAGATATCCATCTTGTAATGAAAATGAATGAGAAGATGATAAATATAAAATAACAAGTAAAAATAATCTAATAAATTTCATTAATTTTAACTCCATAAAGATCGAAAAACCAATAACGACTTTTCATATCATGGTTATTTTATCTAATTTTGTATAAAATATCAATATCTACTTGTTACATTTTAAAATAACTAGGAAATTAATTGAAAAACGATATAAATAATTATGAACAATTAACCAAAAGCTTTAGATTTCAAAATAGAGAACTTTTGGATAATTATGTAATACTTGCAGTTACAAATACTGAAGGTATAATAAAGCATGTAAGTACAAATTTATGTAATGTATTTAAATATAAAACTTCTGAACTTATAGATAAACCTTATAGTTTCTTAATAAGTAAAGATTTTATTAATACTTTTAATAACCAATTTAATGACTCAAAACATACCAAATCTATTTGGAAAGGTGAGATAAAACACTCTTCTAAAAATGATGAAATAATATGGACAGATACTATTATAACACCACTTTTTAGCGATTCTAATAAATTTTTAGGTTTTATACTTGCTAGTAGTGATATTACTAAAGAAAAAAAATTACAAAAAATTAATGAAGAAAACATACTTAATAAAAAATATGATAAAACTGTTTTGGATTTTATGCCATCAATATCATCTGCAGTGTTATTAAGAACTTCAAGTGGCTTGCATAAAGTTCTTTGGATAATAGCTTTTACAGTAATATTTTTATTATTATGGTCTAGTTTATCAAAAATTGATGATATAGTAAAAACACAAGGTAAAATTATTTCAAGTAAAAATGTACAAACTATATCTTCACTTAATGGTGGAATATTAAAAGAGATATATGTTAAAGAAGGTGATATTGTTGTTAAAGACCAAAAAATATTAAAAATATCAGATATAGATTTTAAAAATGATTTTAATAAAAATTCACTTACAAGGTTGGCTCTTTTAGCAAAAGTACAAAGATTAAAAGCTCAATCAAATAATGAACCAATAGAAAAAGATTTTGAAGTTATGACTATAAATCCAGCAATAATGCAAAACGAAATAAACCTATATAACTCAAATAAACAAAAACTTAAATCATCTATTGGTATTTTAAAAGAGCAACTTAAGCAACATAAAAATAACTTAAATGATAGTTATAAAAGCCTTAACATAAGTCAAAAGAACTATAATTTATTAAAACAAGAAATGAAAATAAAACAACCTCTTGTTCAAGAACGTATTATATCTAAAGTTGAATTATTACAATTAAAAAGAAGAATAAATGATATAAAAGTTGAATTAAAAACACAAAAAACATCTATTTTATTATATAAATCACTAATAAAAGAAACAAAAAAAAGTATAGAAGAAACATACCAAAATTATCAATTAAGTGCAAAAGATGAATTAGTATCTACTTATAATGAACTCCAAAATATCAAACAAGATATTAGTTATTTACAAGAAAGAATTACTGATACAGTAATATTATCACCAAGTAATGGAGTTATAAATACACTAAATATAAAAACAAAAGGGGAAGCTATATCTCCTGGAACTATAATTGCACAGATTGTTCCAAATTCAAAATATTTATTAGCTCAAGTTAAAATATCACCATCAGATATAGGCTTTTTATATGTGGGGCAAAAAGTTAGATTAAAATTAAGAGCATATGATTTTTCACTATATGGTGCAATTGATTGTAAAATTAGTTATATTTCACCAGATACACATATAGATGATAAAGATTCCAAAAATGAAGTATATTTAGTAAATATAAAATCAACTAAACAATATGTTGGTCAAAATAAAGATCTAGTAGTAAAACCTGGAATGACCGTAGATGCTGATATAATAACAGGTAAAAAATCTATTTTAGATTATATTTTAAAACCAATTATAAAATCTTTGGATAAAAGATGATTATTATTTTATATACTAATCAGCAATTTCTAATAAAAGAGATAAAAAAAATAAAAACTATTTCAAATTTAAAAATTATAGAAAATAACTCTGACTTATTTAGTATTATAAAAAATAATGAAAGTTTTATTTTTTTACATCATTTAGATATGGATATTGATATTTTTCAAACTATTAATATAATACAAGAAAACTTTACAAATTTCAAACTAATATCACTTAGAAACTCTACAAACTCTATTGAGGGTTGTTCATTATTAAAATTAGGTTATAATGCATATGCTCATTCAATGTCAAATTCTAAAATATTAGAAGATGTAATCACAACTGTAAAAAGTGGGAATACATGGATTTATCCTGAATTAATGCAATTTTTAATACAAAGCATACCTATTAATGATATTCAAAAAGATAAACTATTAAATAAAGTAACAACAAAAGAACTTGAAGTTTTAGAACTAGTAGCACAAGGCCTAAACAATAATAAAATTGCCAATACTCTTAATATAGCCGAGATAACAGTAAAAAAATATATTAGTACACTATTTAAAAAACTACAACTTAAAGATCGTTTATCTTTAGCTTTATATTTTAATAATTATACTAGATAAATAATATTTTAAATCTATTCATCTACTAATATTGGATAGATAAATTGTGATTGAACCTTATCATGTTTAATTTTAGTTTTTATTTTTAAATTTTTAATTGGAATGATACTTTTAATTCCATAACTTATATCTTTTTCAACACTTTGTATAGATT
>CAZAOJ010000067.1:0-8188 GCA_964486745.1 uncultured Arcobacteraceae bacterium | reverse complement strand
AATTTTAACCTTTGTCAAGTGCTTTTGCTTAATTCAGCCTTAAATTTTGAAAATTTTTATTCTTTTGATTTTTTTGTGGATTTTATAGCTTATTTATATGTTTTGTTATTATATTTGAAGTGTTTTCTGCATTACCTTTCATGTAATGCAGAATCTTTTGTTTTTAATATTGGTTTTAAAATAAAATCTAATATAGTTTTTTGTCCTGTTACAATATCAACACTTGCAACCATACCTGGAATAATAGATAGTTTTTTACCATCTTTTTCTAAATAGTTCTTTTGTGTTTGAATAACTACCTTATAATATGTTTTACCATCTTTACTATCTTCATCTTTAAGTGAATCGGCTGATATCTCTACAATCTTACCTTCAAGACCACCATAAATAGAAAAATCGTATGCAGTTATTTTAACAATTGCTTTTTGACTTGGATTAATAAAAGCAATATCTCTTGGAGAAATTTTAGCTTCTACTAATAATATTTCACTTTGTGGAACAATCTCAATTAAATCAACACCAGATCTTACAACTCCACCAATTGTATTAAAGTATATCTGTTTAATAATACCATCAACAGGTGAAACTATTACAGTTTTATTTAATTTATCTGATTCTGATACAACTTTTGATTCATATTTTTTCATCTCATTATTAACTTTTTGATATTCTTGAGCTGCAGCAGAATGAAACATATTTATTTTTTCTGTAATTTTATTTTGTGATTCTTTTATAGCTAATAGAGATCTTGGTATTGCTAATCTAGTCGCATTATAATCACCTAATATACCATTGTACTCTCTTTTAATAGAAATTAATTCTATATTTGCTTTAGCTCTTCTTTGTACAAGTTTTTCAATAGTAGCCATCTCTTCTTTAATCAATTGTATAGATCTATATAATTGGTTCTTTTTACTTCTTAATTCTACTAGTTCTTGTCTTTTTTGTCGTACCTGACTTTTTAAAATTGATATTGTACTTTTTAATTCTTCATATCTTGTTCTAAACATATTTTTTTGTATATTTATAATCTCTGGATAGTTATCTAATTTTTTATTGTTAAATTTTAATTTTGGCAATGGCTTATTTATATCTAAATTAATTTCAGCTTCTAATCTAACTTTAGCTGCTATTAAATCTTCTAATGCATTTTTATTTTCATCTAGTGAAGCTTTAAATCTCGTTGTATCTATTTTCATTAAAGGTTGCCCTTTTTTGACTATATAACCCTCTTTTACTAATAACTCAGATATTATACCACCATCTAATGATTGTATTGTTTGTATTTTTGCTGAAGGGATAACTTTACCCTCCCCTCTAGCTAACTCATCAATTTTTGCCCAATAAGCCCAAAATATTGCCGAACTAAAAAACAAAGAGATAATAAGAAATAATACAATTGTATACCCTTTTATTTTTGCATTTGATTGTGCATATAAGGTATGTACAAATTCAACATCATCATTATTTTGAGATGCAAACATCCAAATTATTGGTTTGATAAATACCCATCTTATAATAAATATCAAAATATATATAGCAAAAATTATATAGAATACATTAAAAGGTCCATACTCAAATATCATAATATTTAACATATTATCCATGTTCATAGTAGCTGGAGATATAAAAAAGTTTATAACTTGAACTAAAGCTATAAGTAGTGTAATAGAAATTAAAATTAAAAGTTCTTTTATCATTTAACAACCTTTACTGGTGTTGGTTTTTTTTGATTAAATGCAGAAATTACTTTCTCTTTTGGTCCATCTGCTACAATTTTCCCATCTTCAATTACTATTAATCTATCTACTAAACTAAGAATTGATGGTTTGTGTGAAATAATTATAACCGTTCTATCTTTTATAATATGTTTTAAATTATTTTTAAATTTCATTTCAGATAATTCATCCATAGAGTTTGTTGGTTCATCTAAAATTAAAATTTGTGGTTTAGAAAGTATTGCACGTGCTAGTGTTACAGCTTGTCTCTCACCACCAGATAATCCTTCTCCTCTTTCTCCAACAATCAAATCATATCCAGATTCATGCTTTCCAAGAATATCATGAACTCCTGCAATTTTTGATGCTTGTAAAATCTCTTCATCTGTAGCATAAGGATCACCAATAGTTATATTATCTCTTATTGTACCCATAAATAAAAATGGTTCTTGAGGAACATATCCTATTGCTCGTCTTAAATCAACTGGATCAATTTGTCTAATATCGGTTTGATCTACTAAAATTGAACCTTTTGTTGGTTCATATAGATTTAAAAGTAATTTAGCCAAGGTAGATTTTCCAGAACCTACCTTACCTATAATACCTACTCGTTCACCAACATTTATTTTTAGATTTATCTCTTTTAGAATATCAAAGTTTCTCTCTTTATAAGTAAAAGAAACATCTTTAAATACTATATCCCCTTCAAGGTTTGGTCTACTTAAATAATGTTGTTGTTCATGTCTTTCTACTGGCATATTCATAATTTCATCTATATTATTTAAAGATAGCATTGTTCTATCAATTCGTATAATCATTCCTACTATTTGAGAAACTGGTGCAATTACTCTTGAATTTAACATCATAGAAGCAATTATTCCCCCCATCGTTATCTCACCATTACTTGCAAGATGAACTCCAAAAGCAACAATGGCAATACTAGAAATTTGAGATACAAATCCTGTGACAAATGTCACAATTTGGGATAGGTGAATTGACTTATTACCATAATATGATGTTTGACTTATTGATTTTTCCCAGTGTGTTCGCATTCTATTTTGAGCTCTTACACCTTTTATAATTTCAAGTCCAGTTACAGCTTCTGTAAGAGTTGTTTGCTTTATTTGATCCTCTTTTGCAGAGTTTAAAATAGAATTTTTAATTGGTTTTTGCATAATCAATGCAAATGTCAATGCAACAAAAACTGTAATTAATGATATATACCCTAAATCTCCACCAATAAAAAATATTATAGCAATAAATAAAATTACAAATGGAATATCAACCAACACTGCAATAGTAGCTGAAGTGAAAAATTCCCTTACTGTTTCAAAGGATTGAAGTCTACTTACAAATAATCCAGTTGAAGATGGTTTTGCATCAAGTCTAATATTTAATAATTGATCAAAAATTTTACTTGACATCCTTATATCTGCACGTTTTGATGCTTGTTCTAAGAAATAGGATCTAATTAATTTTAAAATTAAATCAAAGACTAGCACTAAAGATATACCAACAACTAAAACAGTTAAAGTATCAACTGCTTTATTAGGTAGTACCCTATCATAAACATTCATTGTAAACAATGGAATAAAAATTACAAATATATTAATAAATATTGCAGAAATTGCAACAAGCATATATATACTCATATTTTTTTTCATTGTACCCCAGAACCATTTTTTTGGCTGTTCTACAATTACATCTCTATCTATACGCTTTTCAAAATTATATGCTGGTTTTATAATCAATAAATTTTTATTAGTGTCTAAATCACGTTTGTATCTATCTTGAAGTTCATTTAGATCAATCCAAACCTCACCCATACTAATATCTGGGAATATAACTAATGCTTTACTTTGCTTTTTATCAACTTCTAATAATACACATGCTTTATTGTCATCGAGTAACATAACTGCAGGTAAAGAAAGGTTTTGTATATCTTTAATTTCTCTTTTAACTGCTTTTGTAATTAGACCTATTCTTTTTGCTGCAGTCATAAACATAGATGGTGTCATCATTGAACCGTGAATTGGTAAGCCTACAGTTAGAGATTCTTTAGAAGCAGTTCGCTCGTAGTATTTAGATAAAAAAAGTAGAGACTCTAAAAGAGTATCTACTTCCCTTATTTCGGCAATCTTATTAAAATCTTCATCTAATAAATTGTCTTGTGTCATATCATTCAAATAAGACCCTTAATATTTAAATTATTTACCTTTTACAATAAATTCAACTCTTTTTGACATTTCAATATTTTCAGTTCCATCCTCATTTAAGATAGGATTTGCATATGATCTTCCATATGCTTTGAATTTATTCATAATGTCTTTATTTGATTTTACAATATTATCATCTATTCTTTTGATATATGATAAAACTTTATTTGCTCTTGCTTTTGATACTTTCAAGTTAGCCATAAAGTTTGCTGTATCATCTTTTGCTGCAACATAATTTGTTGAAGAAAAACCATCAACATTTACTTTTGCAATACTATCTTTGTATGATTTTAATACATTTACATATCTAGGAATAAAATTGTCTAATGCAGCTTTATATTCATCTGTCATTACAACCATTCCTTTATTATTTAAAGGCATACTAGCACTTGGTGTTGCTATTCTCATACTCATAGTATCTTTATTAAACACAACTTTTCCATCTGCTATATCTTGAGCAAATTCACCTTCAAGTGCTTGAACTAAATCACCATATTGACTTGCATAATCAACTGCTCTAGTTTCAACTTTAGTTGGCATAGCTTCTTCTACCATAGGAGCAGGTTCTTCAACTGCACTTTGTAAATCTACTAATTCGTCTGCTTTTTGTTCAAGTTTTTTAGCAACAGGAGCAGCTTCTTCAACACAAGTTTGTGGAGATTGAGCTAATACAGAGTCTTGTATATTTGATGTTAGAGCTAACATACTGTAATAAGTCTCAACTAATTTAACTTCTTCATCAATTAATTGAGTTCTTGCATTATATAAATCTGACTCAATATCTAATACATCAACAAAAGTTCTTGTACCACCTTCAAATTGATCTTTATATATTTTTAAGATCTCTTCATTTGTAGTAACATATCCTTTTAACTCTTTTACTTTTTCTAAAGTATTATTATACGTAGTATATGCTGAACTAATTTCATCTACAATTAAATCAGTTTGACTATCTAAAATAGCTTGTGACTCTTTTAAAAATGAAGTTTCTCTTGATTTTGCTGCTGTATCTTTTCCACCATTGTATAAATTATAATTTAATACAATTTTTGCACTATATACATTTCGTTTTTCATTTTCTGCAATTAAGTCATCATCTAATGTTCCAGAAAGACTAAATTTTAATGTTGGTAAAAATTTTGAACTTTCTTGATTGATAATAGCTCTTTGTTGATTAATCTTAGCCATTTGAGCTAAAACATCATTATTTTGTTCTAATGCCATTTTTACAAGTTGATCAAGATCTGCAGGTAATGTAGCACGATCTGCATTTGGCATACAAACTGCACCCTCAACTTCACTTCCTGTTAATCTTTTAAAACTATTTCTAGCTAATTGATTATTATTTACTTCTTCTATATGATTTTTCTTTGCCATATGTAATTTGGCTTGAACTTCATATGTATCAAGAGCATTACCACTAACTGCTTCATTTGCTTTTGCAGTTGCTAAGTAATCCTCATGAGTAGCTAGATTGATATCAGAAAGTTTTAATCTTTTATCATATTTTACTAAGTCTAAATATGATCTAATACCTTCAAGCATCACTTTTTCTACTTTAGCTTTATTTTGAAAAGTATTAATTTGATCTCTAAACCTAGCTTCATCTATTTTAGCTGGAGTTAGTCCACCATCATATAAAAGTTGCTCTAATTTTATAGTAGCATCATAACCATTTTGATCAATTGTAGTTGTTGGGACAATACCATTATTTGAATTAGTATCTTTTGTTCTTGTTTTTTTAGATTCACCTGTAACTTCTAAATCAATTCTAGGTAAATAACCGCCTTTAGCCTCATCTACATATCCTTTAAATGCTTTGTTATTTTCAGATATAGATTTTAGCTCTGGATTTTTTTCAAGTGTACCATTTACGGCATCTTGTAGTGACGTAGCACTTAGCATACATACTGAAGATAGTAGCAATGCACTCACTATTTTTGATAAATTAACCGTTTTCATAATTCTCTCCTAGTTTTGAATAACTTTATTCTTTATGTTACATTAAATAAACTTTATGGAGTCTTAAAATGTAATAAAAATGTTACTAAAGTTATGTCACTTTTCTATTACATTTCACTTTAAATGAAATCTAAGCTAAATTGATGATATAATGGTAACAAGAGGCATATGGTTATGATAGAAACTTCATTGAAAAATATACTAAAAGTTACGAAAGTTTTATACATTGATAATAAAGATGATGTACCTAAAACTATCCAAAATACTATGAATATTTTTTTTAAAAAAGTATATTATGCAAAAGATACTAAAGAAGCAACAGATATATATAATTATGATCATCCAGAGGTAGTGATCTCAGAAGTTAGTCTAAATGGGAAATCATGCTTGCCATTACTTCATAATATTAGACAGTATAGTCAACATGTCCCAATAATAATAACTTCACAAAATAAAGATGAAGAGATATTATTTGAAGCTATAAGATTACAATTAATTGATTTTTTAGTAAAACCATTTACTGTAGATCAATTTATTTTTGTACTTAACAATGTAGCAAAATATCTTTTACATCATGGACAAATAACAGTATTTTTTGGAGATTATTATAAATATAATTATATATCTAAAACTGTAAAAATAGGTACTAAAATAATAAAACTTACAAAAAATGAATCTCGTTTAATTGAGTTACTTTTAGCTCATGATGGTAAGGTAGTTTCAAAAGAAGATATAGAATTTCATCTATGGGGTGAAGAATATATTACTGATTCTGCATTTAAATCTTTATTTAAACGTCTTAGAGACAAAATAGGTAAAGATACCATAAAAAATAGCTCTGGTCATGGCTATTATTTAAATTAGAATATATTCTATCTCATCCATACCTTCACTCAATAATGGAAACTGAAATGTTTTAAGTTTACCGATTATTCCTTTTTGACTCAGTGATTTATTGATCTGTTTAGAACGATTTTTAGTACAAATATTTAAATCTTTAAAGGAACTAAGAAATACTATTACTTTTATATTATATTTATTTTTAAATAACTCTATCCATTGTTTTCTAACTTTTGCTTTTAGATTTGGATTATCAATAATTATATTTTTATTTAATGAAGATATTGCTTCATTTTTTTGTTTAATTTCTAAATTATCAACTTCTTTTTTTATATTTATATCTTTTTTTAAAAGTTCAAATGAATCATCATAATTCATTTTATTATACTTTTGCCCAATAGTTTCTACACAAAGATCTCTATTTATTATTATAGAATTTTCACTATTTTCAATAGCCCAAGTACTTTTCTGACTACATGGTGGACCTACTAATATATATACAGTATTTGATTTTTTTAAAGTTATTTTTTTTTGTATATTAAGTGATTTCGTATATAAAATAAACTGATTTATTTTTTTTGTATTATAAAATTGTTTTTTTCTTTTATCTATAATTCTACCTAATATATCACACCTTATATAAAGTGCCAAATCATATAAAATATCCTCTTCATATCTAAACTTTTCAAGTAAAGTTTTTATATTTGGACGATTGTATTTTATATAATCAATTATATTATAATGATAAGATATTATTTTTAAAACTTTTACTTTATCAGCTTCACATAAATTTGTTTTATTTAAAATTTCTAATGCTACAAATACAGAAACACCTTCAAAACTTCCAAACAAAACAGTTTTTCTTTTAGGATCTGTTTTTCGTGTATAAACTCGTCCTAAATCATGTAAAAGTATTGCCCACTTTATGACTACACCCACATCATATTCCATAGCCTTAGAATATGCCATCATAGTATGACTCCATACATCACCTTCTAAATGATGAAGATTAGTAATATTACTACTATAGTGATAAGAACATCTTCTCATTGATTGTACATAATTTGGAAATGTTTGCATAAACCATTTTAATTGTTGCATCAAATACCTCCAAAATAATTATATCATAAAATTAAAAAAGCCCCATGCTAAAACATGAGGCTTTTATTTTATATTAATGTTTATTTAAACATCAACAACTGTCATATCATCATCAATCAATAACTGAACACTTGCATCACTTGCATTTGTGTATGTAGTATATCCAGCTTCTGAAGCAGTTGGCGTAGTATCCAATGTCCAATCACTTGTTAAGTTAATTGTATCATTAGAATCGTCCCCTGTAATTTTTAATGTATTATCATCATCAGTCATTGCAATAAAATCAGTTAATGAAAGATTTGATAATATATGATCTCCACTTGTTAAATCAATCTCATCAAGTGAATCTGG
>CAZAOJ010000066.1:0-8426 GCA_964486745.1 uncultured Arcobacteraceae bacterium | reverse complement strand
GAATATCCTAATCTTTTTTATATTATATATAATTAATTACGCTAATGTATCCATATCAATAGAAGCAAAACTACAATTAATTGTATGTAAAAATTTCAATAATGAAACACTCTTTTCCGATCTTAAAATCATTTCATATCTATATTTATTTGCAATTTTAAATACTGAACTTTCACCACTTCCAACAAGTTCTATATCAGTAAATTGCTTTAAATGGTTTATATATATATTTAGTTGTTCTTGTGCTTTAAAGGCATTTGTATGAGCAAAAAGTACTCGTGCAAGTTTCATAAATGGAGGATATAAACCTGTTCTAAATTCCAATTCATCTTCTAAAAACTCTTCATAATCAGTATCATACATATAGTGATTTAATATCTCTTTATTTGATGTTTGAACAATTACATCACCACTACCATTTCTTCCACTTCTACCTGCAGTTTGCAAAAGTAATGATATAGCTTTTTCTCTTGACTTATAGCTTTCCATATTTAAAAGTGAATCAATCCCTAAAACTATAGCAAGTGTAACATTATGATAATCATGACCTTTACTTAACATTTGTGTACCTACAAGCATATCAATCTTTTTATTATTGAATTTTGTTAATAGATCTCTTAATTGTTTATCTGTTTTAATAGTGTCTCTATCAAACTTTTCAATTACTTTATTTGGAAAAAGATTAATTAATTCTTCTTGAATTTGTGCTGTTCCAACTCTTTGATTTAATATTATTCCAGTTTCACAAGAGGGACATGAAGATGGTATTTTTTGAGTATAGTTACAATAATGACACTTAAGCATTTTATGACTTTTATGTAAACTCATACTCACTGAACAAAAAGGACACTGTACAGCTTTACCACAATCACTACATATTTGATATTTATAATTTGCTCTTGTAGGTAAAAAAACTATTACTTGTTCATCATTTTGAAATTTTTGATGAATTTTATCAATCATGAGATTACTTAAATTTACTTTTGAGTCATCAAAAATTATTTTAGTATTAGTATCAAAATAGGTTTGTTTTAGTCTATAATATGGTATTTTATTAAAACTATTTATACTAGGAGTTGCGCTTCCTAATACAACTTGAGTATTAAATTTATTACCTATATATATAGCTAAATCTTTTGCATGATATCTTGGCTTTTGATCACTTTTATATGAATCATCATGCTCTTCATCTACAACAATTACACCCAAATCTACAAAAGGTAAAAATAGTGCAGATCTGGCTCCTGCAATTAATTTTATCTTATTTGTTTGTAAATCTTGCAGTATTTTTTCTTTTCTTTTTTTACTAACCTTTGAGTGCCAAATAGCAACACTAGATCCAAAAACATCTTCAAGCCTATTTTGCATCTGTGGAGTCAATGAAATTTCAGGCATAAGTAATAAAGCTTGAGAGTTATTATTTAAATGATTTTGAATTATTTTGATATATATTTCTGTTTTTCCACTTCCAGTGTTAGCAAAAAGTAATGCAGTTTTATGATTTTGTAAAAACTTATATGCTTTTTGTTGCTCTTTGGATAAAACTATATCAACATCAAATTTGATATCTATATGTTTTTGTTCTATTGTTGTATCATAAGGGGAAAATAATCCCAAAGCTTCACCCAAACTACACACATAATAAGATGAGATAAATTTTGCAATTTGAATCATTCTTTCATCAAAAATATTATTTGATATTTCTGAAATCTCTACACACTTAAAACTTGGTTTTTCAACTTCATTAATAACTACAGCTTTTGATAAAGTTTTTCTATTTCTAAGAGACACATTTATAAGTGTTAATATATCAATTTTACTTGAAGAACTATATGTCAATAGATTCAATGGTGATTTTAATAAAGCTACTTCATAATAATACATAATTACCTACTGAATCAATTCATCACAATATTGAGTAGATAAGTCACATTCAAATTTATTATTTACATCATCATATATAAACTCTATTTGATCTTGTGAAGATAAAACAAATTCATAACTATTATTTGAAGTTTTAATCCATAATCCTTGTTTTAATTGCTCTTTTGATGTTGAAATAAATATTACATCTTTTATAATATTTGTAAAAAGTTTTAAGCCTTTTGTATTTATACTAGCATCATCCAAACTTGATAAATAGCTTGATTTTTGTTTAAGCAACATTTTATTTTTATATTGATTTAAAGCAGATTTTATCAATATAACATCCGACTTAGCTTTTAAAAGCATAGTTTTTTGTATATTTGAAGATGTTTTTGACAATACTACAGCTGATATTATTGAGATAATAATAACCACAAATAGTATCTCTATTAATGAAAATGATTTTTTCATTAAATCTCTTATTTAAGAGGTGGTAGTTTCTGTGATAGTTGCTCTACTTCTTTTCGAAATGCAATCATTTCACTTGATTTACGAACATATGCTAAAAGTAAATCTTGTGTTGTAAGGTTTTTACCTGTTGGTAAAAATTTGATTAACTCTTCTCTTAACTCTTCATTTGCTTCAAATGTATATGATAAATTATTAATATCATAAACTATCTCATTATTCACTTTTATCCTTTTTATTTAGTTTTTGGGTTAAAGTAAGAGCTCTGTCTATGTTTAAAAGCATATCTTGACTACTTCTTTGTATCTCATCTGTACTATTTTTCATATCATCAAGCTCTGCTTTCAAAGCTTCATTTTCATATTTTAAAGACTGATAATCATTTAAAAGTTGTTCAATTTGTGCACTTAATTTCTCTATTATATTCATAATAAGATTTTATCTAAATTTATATAAAAAAAGCCCAATCTTTCGATTGAGCTTTTAATTAATAAAATAAATAAATTTATTTTACCATTGCCTCTAGTTCATCTTTTGTTACTTTATTAAAGTTAAGATATTTATAAATTTCATCTGTCATTTCTGGTTTAATTTTTCCAGATACAATTTCAAGATATTCCTCTTTTGTAGGAAGCTTACCTTTAAGTGCAACAACAGCAGCTAATTCAGCAGATCCTAGATATACTTGAGAACCTTTTCCTAATCTATTATCAAAGTTTCTTGTTGAAGTTGAAAATACAAATGCATTTTGTGCAACACTTGCTTGGTTACCCATACATAAAGAACATCCAGGAATCTCAGTTCTAGCTCCTGCCATTCCAAATACTGAGTAGTAACCCTCTTCTTGAAGTGTTTTTTCATCCATTTTAGTTGGAGGACAGATCCATAGTTTGTTAGCTACTGCTCCCTCACCTCTTAAGATCTCACCAGCGGCTCTAAATAATCCAATATTTGTCATACAAGAACCAATAAATACTTCATCAATCTCAGTTCTTAATCCAGCTTCACGAATTTCAGTCAATGTTTTTACATCATCTGGATCATTTGGACATGCTAAAATTGGTTCAGTAATTTTATCCATATCTATTTCGATTACTGCAGCATATTGTGCATCTTTATCAGCTTCTAATAACTCAGGGTTTGCAATCCATGCTCTCATTTTGTCAGCTCTTCTTTGTAGAGTTGCTTTATCTTCATAACCTTGAGCAATTAACTCTTCAATTAATACAATATTTGACTCTAAGTACTCAATAATTGGTTCTTTATTAAGTTTAACTGTACAAGCTGCTGCAGATCTCTCAGCTGATGCATCAGAAAGCTCAAATGCTTGCTCACATTTAAGATCTTCAAGACCTTCAATCTCAAGAACTCTACCAGCAAAGATATTTTTCTTACCAGCTTTTGCAACAGTTAATAAACCATCTTTAATAGCTTGATGAGGAATAGCATTTACCATATCTCTAAGAGTAATTCCTGGTTGCATAGTTCCTTTAAATCTAACTAATACTGATTCTGGCATTGTAAGTGGCATCATACCTGTAACTGCAGCAAATGCAACAAGTCCAGATCCAGCAGGAAATGAGATACCTATAGGGAATCTAGTATGAGAATCTCCGCCAGTACCTACAGTATCAGGTAAACAAAGTCTATTTAACCATGAGTGAATAACACCATCACCTGGTCTTAAAATAAACCCTTTTCTACTTGTCCAGAACTCTGGTAAAGTATGTTGTAATTCAATATCAGCTGGTTTTGGATAAGCAGCTGTATGACAGAACGATTGCATAACCATATCTGCACCAAAACTTAGAGCTGCAAGCTCTTTTACTTCATCTCTAGTCATTGGTCCAGTTGTATCTTGGCTTCCAACTGTTGTAGCGATTGGTTCACAGTAAACACCAGGTTTAACACCTTCCATACCACAAGCTTTTCCTACCATTTTTTGTGCTAAAGTAAATCCTTTTCCATCATCTTCAGGTTGAGAAGGAGTCATAAATATACTTCCAGCATCCATACCTAAAGCTTCTCTAGCTTTTGCAGTTAAACCCTTACCAATAATAAGTGGAATTCTTCCACCTGCTCTCATCTCATCAGGAAGTGTATTTGGAGTAATTTCAAATTCACTTACTACAATACCGTCTTTTTCAATCTTACCTTCAAAAGGTTTAATTGTAATAACATCACCAGTTTCAAGCTCTTTTGTAGGTGCTTGAATTGGTAAACATCCAGAATCTTCTGCTGTGTTAAAGAAAATTGGAGCAATAATATCACCAATTACAACTCCACCAGTTCTTTTATTTGGAATACCAGGGATATCTCTACCCATATGCCATTGAACAGAGTTAATTCCAGATTTTCTTGAAGATCCAGTTCCAACAACATCACCTACATAAGCTAAAGGGTGACCTTTTTTCTTTAATTCTGCCATAGTTTCTAAAGGCTTATCCATTCTTGATTGTAAAAATGAATTTGCATGAAGAGGAATATCTGCTCTTGTAAATGCTTCACCTGCAGGAGATAAATCATCTGTATTTGTTTCACCTGGAACTTTATAAACAGTTACAGTAATCTCTTCATCTAGTTGTGGTTTATTAAAGAACCACTCAGCTTCAGCCCAAGACTTTACAACTTCTTTTGCTTTTTCATTACCTTGATCCATTAATGTTTTAACATCATTAAATGCATCATAAACAAGAATTGTATTTTTTAATTGTTCTGCTGCACTAGAAGCAATTTCATCATCAAGTTTTAATGCTTCTACTAATGGAGTTACATTAAATCCACCAAGCATAAGTCCTAAAATTTCTGTTGCTTTAAGTGGATCTATTGCATCACATTTTACATTACCTTGTACAATATCATTTAAAAATGCTGCTTTTACATATGCTGCATCATCAACACCAGCTGGAATTTTATTTATAAACATATCTAATACATAGTCTTGCTCAACTATTGGTGATGCTTTTAATAATTCAACAAGTTGAGCAACTTGTTTTGCTGTTAAAGCTAATGGTGGAACACCAAGCTTTGCTCTTTCTTCAGTATGTGCTTTATAATCTTCTAATAAACCCATAAAAGTCCTTTTATTAATTTTTAATTTCAGAACTTATTTTATCAAATTGTTACAAAAAGAAATTTGAGTTTATAGTAAAGTGGCTAGTTTTTTATATTTTGTGAATATATGTTACAGAAATGACATTATTGAGGTAATATCATATACGCTTAAACATATATGATATTCCTAAAAGTAACACTGCAAGAAATGCCAAGCCATAATATTTAGCTTCACTAGCATATTGCATAACAATTTCTCCTAAAGAATAACTAATCCATCCAACTAATACAGCCCAAATTGCAGTTGCAAGAAGATTATAAAAAGCAAATTTTAAAGGATTAAATTTAGTAAGACCAATTGCAAGAGGAATTAAAGTTTTAATACCATATAAATATTTTTGAATAAATATTACTAATGATCCATATTTTCTCATAAGCAAATGGCTATATGCAATTTTCCTGCCATATTTTTTCATCATATCTTTTGCATAATGTTTATTATTTCTTGCAAGATAAAACAAGAATTGATCACCTATAAAATTTGAGCTTCCTGCAATTAAAATTGCTAAAAATATATTTAATTCTCCTGAGTAAGATAATACTCCAGCTGCTGCTAGGGCTAAAAAACCACCTCCAAATGAGTATAAAAATAAAATAATATAACCCCAATCACGTATCAAGTTTTCCATTTTGTATAAGCCTTATTATATTGAATTATGAAATAGTATCAAAAAGTATGTTAATTTGAGTTTTTCATCATAATTTTAAGCTTATATTTAGAAAAGTGCAATTAAAATGTAGCTAGCAAAAGGTAACAAGAAAATGACATTGAATAATAAAACTGACATTAACAATTACAAAGCTTTACTGTTAATTGATATTTTGAATATACATGATATTAATTCGATCTATGGATTTAAAAATGGACAATCCATAATAAAGCAGATGCATCAGCTATTTGAAGAAAGAATTTTATATTTAATAGATGATTATTTAAACTCTATTGATTTATCAAATATATTTATGAAATTCTCAAATTTACATACTGATGTTTTTAGTTTTAAAATATATAGAAAACTAAATGATAGAATAGTATTAAAAATCAAAAACATAATACTTACTGCTATTAGATATCACCAGTTTTATATAAAAAACTATGATGTAAGTATAAATATTGATGTTACAATTGGATGTTCTCAATCAAATGATAAAAATCTACTTACATACGCACTAAAAGCTCTAAATCATGCTAAAGAGAACTATTCTTCATATAGTTATTTTGATTCTATATTTTTTAAAAATGAATTAATAAACTGTACAATATTTGATGAAATAAAAAATGCACTTAGAGATTTAACAATAGAGCCTTATTTTCAAAAAATTGTAAATGTGCATACAAATGAAATATATAAATATGAATCACTAATAAGAATAATTCAAAATGATGGCACTATTTTAACACCAAATGTTTTTTTAGATAAATCTAAAAAATACAGACTATATCCTCAACTTATGCATATAATGATCACTAAAGTATTTAACTATATAAAAGAATATAATATAAATGTAAGTATAAACTTAGATTATACTGATTTAGTAGATTATAGAATGCAAAAAAATATATTATCAATATTACAAAAAGATAATATTGGAAAATATATTACAATTGAGATACTTGAAAGTGAAAAAATACATAATTTTGATCTTATTAATGATTTTATAAGAGAATTAAAACAATACAATGTTAAGATTGCTATTGATGATTTTGGATCAGGTTTTTCAAATTATGAAAATATATTAAGTTTAGATATAGATTATATCAAATTAGATGGGTCTTTAATACAAAAAATTGATAAAGATATTTATTATAGTTTAATAAAAAGTATAGTTAGCTTTGCTAAAGAGCAAAAAATAAAAATTATTGCAGAGTTTGTAAGTGATATATCTATTCTTAGACGTATTAGAACCTTAGATATTTGCTTTGTCCAAGGTTACTATTTAGGCAAACCTGTTCATATAAAGGAACTTATAAATGAATAAAAAATTAAAACAAATTACAGACACTACTATAAATCAATTACTTAACCAAGATATTATTATGCCATCTGTATATTATACAACTTTTGATAAGAATGCTAAAGATAAAGAGATGTATATTCATGATGAGAATTTTGAAAAAGAGATTACTGAAGTAATTGAAAAAGAGTTTGAAAAAATAAATGACTATATGAATGGTACCATAGAAAATATAGATGAACTTGAGACAGTTACAAATAATGTACAAAATGCAATAAACAATAAGGATTTAAAAGAACTTATGAAGGCAAATCAGCATATAAAAAAATTGAAGAATAATATATTATCATTACAAAATGAAATTTATACAGATGAGTTAACAAAACAATATAATAGAAAATTTCTTAATATGAAATTTTTAAATAAAAATGATACATTTACTAAAAAAGGAACCATGGTATTAATTGATATTAATAATTTTGCAAAAATAATCAAAAAATATGGACAATTAATAGGTGATAATGTAATAAAATTTACTGTTTCATTTTTACAAAAGAAATTAGAAAAAGAGAATTTATCATATACTTTTATTCACTATAGTGGAGATAAGTTTATTATATTTTTCAAAAATTCTCAAGTAGAAGAGCTAAACTCATTGTTTAATAATATTAGACTAGAATTAATTAATAAAACTATTAAAAGTAAATCTGGACATATAATTAATATTATATTCTCATACGCAATTTTAAATTATCATAAAGATGATAAATTCTACCCATTACTATTAACTGCAGATGATATGATTAAAGAGGATAGATTTAAACTTAAAGCCTAGGTAATAAATCCTAAGCTGAGAGCGTTTAAAATTCCGTGTCAGTCACCATTAGTTACATAAACTACATTTTTAAATGCTTATCTAATCTCCCTTCAAAAAATATTGCCAGTTGAGATAAAGTTAAACTCCAATTCGAGAGCGTTTAAAATTCCGTGTCAGTCACCATTAGTTACATAAACTACATTTT